>CAYWYT010000001.1:0-46061 GCA_964462665.1 uncultured Woeseiaceae bacterium
TATTCGACATCCGAATATTGAAGCGCCATTCGGCGAACTCGAAGCTGTAGCCATCCAGATCATCAACGTCCAGAGCATTCTCTGCGTAGGTATCGTGCAGCCTCTGCAGCGTCGCTGCCGCATCATCGACCTTGCGATTGATCTCGCCACTCGCGGGATACATGGCCATGCGCTTACCCACCAATTCGGATAGCGACTTGCCGGAAACAGACATCAACTCGGCAACCAACAGCCAGGGAATCATGCCGCTGTCGGCGTAGGAAAAGTCTCGGAAATAGCAGAAGCCCGTTCTCCGGCACCGTAAACCAATGTGCGGTGCCGAAAGATGTTTTCATCGACTCGGCAGATAAAAATGAAGCGCACAATCAGCAGAAATACCAGAGCAATCAACACGGCCATCGCTGCAATCCGCGGTTCGAGCGTGACTGACGGCAATACGTAGTAGATCGCGGCAAGGACTGCCGACCCGACCGCGATCCCGACAATTATGCGGACTATGATTTCGAAAAAATAGGCGCGTTGATGGAACTGGTAGAGGCCCGTCGCAATCAGCGACATTAATATGATGAACGACAAGACGCCCGGTCTCGGCGCGATCATGCCTAAAGCGTCGTAGCCTGACTGGACGTTGCCGAATGCCACCACGCACGCGAAATAAACTGAGCAGGCTGGTAGACACAGAATACGCGGGGTGCAACCGTAGGAGCGCGTCTCACGCGCGGACCTACCTGGGCCGGAGACAAACCGCGATCAAACGCGCTCTGAAACAGTGTCACATTGTGCTAAACCTGTGTCGCCATTCGCCTACAGCAGGAATGACTTTCTTTATCCTGCGCTTAGCTCAATTACATAATCCATTTTCGGCGTTATTGTCGTGCTATGGCGACCGAACACGGGTCAGAACATGACACGAGTCGGAGCTAGTCGTCGTAAGCCTCTGTAAAACACTAACAATCATTTCTTGGCATGCGCTTTGCAAAGTATTTGGCTGTGTTCGTGCAAATAAGACGGCATTTTCCGAAAGTACTAAGCCGCTCAATCAGTTGCCAAAATCACTTCGGGATTCTTACCCAAACTTCGGTTCACCATAATTCTGGTGATCCTGAGAGCGGGTCGCTTTGTTGTGACGAACACACTCGCTTTAGTACTGGTAATCAGTTATTCATAGGCCTGTACTGAAAAAGGCAAACCTGTCGAAAGGCAGGGACGCAAAGCGACCGGTCTACGGGTTTTACCTAAGACAGCGGAGCCACCAGATGCAAATGATGGTCAATCGACACATCATCTCATTTCTTGGCCGGACATTTCGTCCCTCCGAATCGGTCCCAGCACGTCTTTTTCGCGTAGTGAATTTGAACTTAAGAAGTCTTGGCTATGCGCCAGATTCGCGGATTTGAGGGAAAAGAATGCGAAACATGTTCTTGGCGATAATCGCCGGACCGATACTATTTGGATGCTTGAGTGCGGAAGATCCGATTGCATCGGTTGACGATGCCATCGCCGCATTGGAAAACAGCGCTCCGGCAATTTCTGGCACCCCAGCCTGGGGCACCAAGTACGACGAGATGTATGAGTTTGTGCCCAACGCCAGTGACGCCGACGGCGATCTTCTTACCTTTAGTGTGCAAAACAAACCCGATTGGGCAAGCTTCGATTCGTCGACGGGCAAGCTCTACGGCGAACCTGCGATGACTGACCTCGGCGACTACAATGGGATCGTGGTGAGTGTGTCCGATGGAACTGACGGCGCATCTTTGCCATCATTTTCCGTCACTGTCAGCCAGACGGCGACGGGCGTTATCACTCTGAACTGGGTCGCACCCAGCCAAAATACTGACGGGTCGCCGTTGATGGATTTGTCCGGATACAATATCTACTATCGAAAGAACTCTGGATCCTACGTTCAGGAAATACAGATCGACAATCCGAGTGTCACAACTTTCGTCGTCGAACAATTGAGTCCTGCCACCTACCATTTCGCAGCTACTGCATTCAACTCGTCGGGCGTAGAGAGTTCATTTTCACGCGAAATTGCGTTGACTATTCAGTAAGGTCGAGGCCGGAAGCCACGACTCCGTTCGAAAGTGCGAACGAGTCGCTTTCAAGCAACTCGCTACACGCTTACGTACTACTCCGAATTGTATGCTTCGGTCATGCACCGAATAATGAAGATATGGATCGACGAGCACACTCGGTTTCACTCATTCTGTTAATGGTGGCGCCGGTGACGTACGCACAGTCGGACTGCCCCGGTGGCGAGCTGTGGGAGCCATACACTCAAGTCTGTGCCGAAGTGCGTGATCTTCGTAGCGCCTTTCCGCTCAGTAAAGTAACCGTTGCTGGCAAACCCGACACGGATCTGCCTGTACCGGGTTCGATGGCGGTCGGTACGGCATACAGTCCCAACCAGCTTGTCGCCCTCGAAAGCGGCCGCCTGCACACTAAGATGTTCGTCTATCCAAACGGTGTTAGTCCTGATGGTCCATTGCCAATCTTCTATACGACAGCAACATCGCGCGTAAATAGAGGCTTGGAACTGCTCGTGGCCTACTCGGACGCGCGCCCGGATATCAGTCGCCTCAATCTGTATGCCTGGACCTGCCTGCCAGACTATCCGTGCCCGGATGGCGAGACAGACCCAGGCTGGCAATGGGCCAGGAACCTGACAGAGCTGACCTGCAACATCACACAGGTCGTGGACCAGGGCGGGCATGCACACAAGCAGCTCTATTACGCCAATCACACAGACAAACTCGATACCGGTTCACCCCCGCAGTGGAAGAGCGCCATATACCTTTGGAATTATTGCGATTCGGCTTGGGATCTTGCATGGCAACACACCTACCGACAGGACAAAGTCGATTGCTCGATACCGGGCGCCGGCTGTGCTTGGTGGGGACCAAGCATCGAAATCTTCGGCAACGAACCGTATCCGCAGATTGCGGAACTGGGCTACGAGGAATCATTGCTCTATCACGATGGCGTATGGAGCCAGTTGCGGCCCAATGAGGCGGGGTTCCGTGATCCGGCGCGGTGGGCTACGACGACCCCGTGGCAGCTTTTTCATCTGGATCCGAACCGAAGCTACGGCGTGGGCAACTTCCTCAATGAAAATGACGCACCGGTCATCGAGGGGCAAATGGTGCTCGAGACCCAGGAGGACGAGCCGTTGGACATCGAAACCGACAGCCTCGTAATCAGTGACCCAGACATCAATCCCGCGTATCACGTCGCCTTCGAATTGGCGTTGTATGCGGGCAACGACTATACGATCACAAACCGAACTCTGACACCGGCTGCCGATTTCGCAGGAACCCTAACAGTGCCGGTTACTGTCAACGACGGCGGAGCAAACAGTGAGGTTTTCAACCTAAGGATTGAAATCACTCCGGTCAATGACGCACCCGTCATTGTTGGCCAGAATCCAGTCGAAGTGACGGAACGAACGCCGCTCGAAATCGTTTTGGCGGATCTAATTGTCGAGGACATCGACTCGGATGTCGGAGTACTGTCGATCGCCGTTCAGAACGGCGATGGTTATGAAATATCGGGCAACACGGTCACGCCGGAATTAGGTGTCATTGGCGATATTATGGTCGGTGTTACGGCAAGCGACTACGAACTGGAAAGTGCCCCCTTCGCTTTGCTCGTTACCGTAACGCCTGACGTTATAGCGCCCGTACTGACACTGCAAGGTAGCGAAACTGTGACAGTGGGGTTTGGAAGCGACTACCTGGACGCCGGGGCAACTGCGGTGGACAACGTGGATGGCAACATTTCAGACCGAATCGTTGTCGACTCCCCAGTCGATACTAGCCGCGCCGGATCTTACGCGGTCTCTTACACGGTCGCCGATCTCGCCGGGAACAGCGCTTCGATTACTCGCACAGTTGTCGTCAAAGCTGCGGTTATTGTGCCTCGAAGTAATGGTGGCGGCAGCATGTCGCTCCTGTTTGTGTTTGGGTTACTACTGTTCGGACGCCGTATTCGACGGAGAGGAACTGGAAATCGCGCCAACTAGTCCACCTTAACCGGTACTGGGGTTAAGGTGGCGACACCGATCCTCATGATTGTGGCTAAATTACTGGACATCGATTTAACAAAATCTCGCGATCGGAAATCATCCGTTGCTCCGGGCCCTTTCATGGCCAATACTCTCAGCAGCAACACCGCACGACAATAAGAACAGCTTCCGGACAATAGCCCAAGAAGCAACGAGGCCTTCCTGAATACCGGCAATATGACCTTCGATATCCACGCAGGCGCCGACCTGAGCACGGCGGTTGCGTCACAAGGTCAGGCAGGCGCGTTTGGGGCTATTACGAGGGTCTATCCTGCCGGGCAGATCGGCGGTGCGCTTGTCGGTATGCGCGAGTCCAGGAGCAGTTACGGCTATCTTGCACAAGATGATCCGATGCTGCATTTCGGACTAGGATCAAACGAGTCGGTGGACGTTGTCGTGGACTTTGTTGACGGGTCACAGGTCACGTTAGAAGGAGTGACCGCAAACCAGATAATACTGATTGCACCGTGATCGCCTGTCTGGTGCGGATACCAAAACGCACCACAAAATCAGCGGTCAATGCTTAGAAGATACTTCGCCTAACCTGCCGGTGAGCAACAACTCAAGAGTTAGAGCACGGCTTAACAAGTCGGGACGCCTAATTCTATCCAGATGAATATATTCTGTGATTTCAGATACACCGTCAGGGAATACCCTGCCCACGAACTCATCATTTAGATAAAACGGAAACTCGGGCTGTCGCGCCATACGCTTCTTGATGCGATGAGCCAGCGGGCGGACTCGCGTTGGTAATGCCCTGACAATACGTTGCCGCACCCGCTTTTTCAGGCTTGGACCGTCGCTAAACGTGAAACCGTAGGCTGATGGCGCCGCAGCAAGCTTTTTATCCGCGCGCTCGATTAACATTGCGTTTAGACGACCCACGTCTCGATATCGCATCGGCACAAGATAACTCGCTTCAACGAGTAATGGCTCTGCATACGGTACCAGCGCGTGCGCGCGCTCATTCTCATTCGTCAACTGCATGCCGGTAATACAGGGGAGACGAAACACCGGATACGCACTCTCCGCTTGCACCGCTGTGATAACGCCATCGTCCAGTTGCAACTCGTCAGTCATCTTGCGACCAACGGCCCTAAACAACGCCTTCTTCGAGAACTTCCCGGTATAGGCAGATGTATCGAACTTATCGGCCTGTATACGAAAGAACACGGGTAGCGGAACGCTTTGACTTGGCAATTCAAGGAGCTTTCGGAATATTTCACCGGCCATTCCGTACAGTCGGAGCCTCTCTGGCCTTTCCACCTGGCCGCGTTGCGCTGCAATCAGCGGCCACTTGTCAAAAAGCCCCCTATGTGAGAAACCATCAATGTACCGACTTGCCCCGGTTAAGCGTTGTTCGAAGTCATCGATGTCGAAGTCGAGAGCCGCCTCGTCCGGATCATGCTCAATATCAAATCCCACGAAATCAGCAATTTGCTTTGCGATTTTGACGTCTTCCAGGTCGTCGGCACCCTGCACGTAGACGCGAGGATTGCACCCACAATTTCGAAGGTGGGCCAAGATCAGGCGACTGTCGTAGCCTCCCGTGAGGCCGATCGAGATGTCGTCCCCAAATGCTGTAGTAATTTTGGCGAAATAGTCTGATAACAAACCATGAATTTGATCCACGTGCCGTTCTAAATCATCCCCGTCATAAAAATCCGGCAGCTGAAAGGGTTTCGATCGCGTATCGCCTCCCGGCAAGACCTCGTGTATATATCTCTTGTCCAGCCTTTCGATCTCCGCGATAGGCGTTCTATTTCCGAAAAACATCAGGAAGTGCAGGTATTCGTAGATTTCCTGATCGTTGGCAGTATACGAATCGAGAGTCTCATAAACCGCCAGGAAGGATGTCGACAGGATGCTTTGATCTGAATTCGTGTAGATTTGGCACATGCCGCGATAGTCGTTAAACACGACCAGTTTGTTATCGCAAAAAACGACAACCCCGAAATGCCCTAGCGCATGTTCAAATGAAAAACCATTGGTCGCAAAATCTCTATAGAGCGCTTCCAAAGCAGCCGACCCTTGTTCATCTTTATAAAGCATTGTGCCGACCGCAATAATGAAGTCTCCGTTTTCAAACTCCAGGTAATTGCTCGTCTCGAACCGACGCTTGCGGTAGAGAAACAACTCGAAACCCGGTCTCTCAAACGTTTTTACTTGCCGAAGGCCTCGAGCTTGCATCGCTGCAATCGCACGCGCTGCCGCTACGCCTCTTTGGCCGTTTTGCGGCGTGTCGTCGCGTTTGGCTATTAAGAATGAAGCCATTTATGCGACCGCCCGGTTTCGCTGGGAGTCCTGTAATGATTTGTCATAGACCTCGCGTGTCCGTCGAGCAATGTACGAGGCGCGCAATCGTTCTTCCGCGATCTCGCGCGAACGGGCCTCCATTACCTGGCGTAACTCACTGCTACCCAAAATCCGGGACATTCTCTCCCCCAAAGCGACTGCATCCTTTGCGGGCACGATAAAACCCGATGAACCATCTTCGACCAGATAGCGGATACCGCCGACGTCAGTACTAACCACCGGGACACCCGCCGCCATCGCTTGCAGAATTACCATGGGAGCAGTTTCGAGAATTGACGAGACTGCCATGAATTCACACTGGGCATATTCGTCGATCAATGAGGCGTCGTCGAGCTGCCCAAGGAACTTGACTGAATCGGTCATACCACTAGCTTCAATAAATCGGACGAGCTGCCCGGAGTAACCTTCTGGCTCGAGACCAGAAATGCCCTCGCCCGCCAGTCGCAACTGACAACCAGGGACGGTCTGTCGAGCTCGATCGAAGGCACGAAGCAACGTAATGATATCCTTTCGCGGGATCAGCCGACCAACATACAGTATGCGGCCAGGCGAAGGCTCGCGCTTCGCCGCGAAAAACGCGTCATTCACCGGGTTGTCCAGCTCAGTGGTGTCGCCTCGAATACTGCCTGTAAAAGTCTCAGTTACGAACGGGCTTATCGAAATCAAGTGCGTTGCGGCGGCCATCAGTCCGAATTCCTCTTGCCGCACCGTCCACTCCCTATACCTATTAAGTAGTCCCGGGCGTAAGGCCATCTCGAAGTGACGAATGCCGTGCGCAGTCAATACCCAGGGCCGACCGGTCGCCCTTGCGGCGGCGGCGTATTGGTTTGCGATGTGGGCATGAACGAGGTCGGGATTGAGCGAAGAAATAACCTCGCTCATTCGCTTGATATTTTGCCAATTTGAAAGACGGCTGGGTCGGGTACTTAGAGGAACGAAATGCACCGGCACGCCCGATTGCACTTCAACTCGCGCCGCGCCACCCCATCGGTCAAGAGTTACACCATGAATCTCGGTGTTGGGCATATTTTGCAAAGCAGATGCGAGATAGCTTGTCACCGCCTCTACCCCACCGCCAATTTCCTTGGCCTCGCGCGGGAAGTCTCCCACCATCACAATACGCATTAATCCACCTTCAACGACTGTCAGCGCAAACGAGAAACTTGCGTCTGTCTGGCGAAACAGTAGCATACAACTCGATTGAAACCGATGGGTGCGCCCGACACTGATTGACATCCGATGAATCGAATATTACATATTACATGCGACTTTCGTGACGCGATTCGTCAAGACAAAACTGCCGCCGTTTCTCGGCTCATTAACGAGACATCACAGTTTTCTCATACCGTACTGTCGCTAAATCGAACGATGAATCCTTTTAAGCACCAATCACGCCATTCAAGTAACGGCGTTCACTCGCTCTATTATTTCGGACTGCCCTTCGGCATATGTCTTCGGGCGTCATTGCAACTGGCCGCCCGTCGAATATTACGATACATAGAACAAAACGATCTTGGCGCCGATGTTATTCACTGTCACAAACTGACCTTTGAAGGCGTCATTGGGCGAGCTCTTTCACAGAAATTGCGAGTACCCTACGTACTGAGTTTTCGAGGCGATACCGATTTCAAGTTACTGCGATTCAAGCCGACGTATGCCGGCCTGTATCGCGTCGTTCTTCGGGAATCGATGGCCGTTTTCTTTATTGCGCCGTGGTCAATGCGAAAGTTAACTAAAATGTGGCCCGACGTTCTGCCCGAACGGAAAGTCCTCTTGCCCAATATTGTCGATCACGCAAAACCGGAAAATTCTGACCAACTTGTCACGCCAAACCACCTCGTTACTGTATTTCATCTCAAGGATTACCGAAGAAAGAATCTTAAACGGCTCTTTCTAGCCGTTGATCTACTCAACACGGAGGGAACAGGCGTTACGCTGGACGTCATCGGTGGTGGATCAACATCGACTATCTCCACAATCGAAAAGATGATAGCTGCATTGCAGTTTTCACAGAACATTCGATTGCTTGGACACTTATCGAACCGAGAAGTCTCAGCGCGACTACCCAGTTATGCTGGTCTGGTACTGCCAAGTTCTCGCGAGACGTTCGGAATGGTCTATCTTGAGGCACTTCAAGCCGGTATCCCATTCCTCCACAGTGAAAATGCGGGTGTCGATGGTTATTTCGACGATTTGGGCGTGTCTGTTTCCGTCGATCCGAAGTCGGCGCAGTCGATCGCAAATGGCATCCTTCAACTACTCAATGATCAATCTCAAATGCGATATAGCATAAAACAGCTTCACGAATCGGGTGGTTTTGATCAGTTTAACACTGAGAATATTGTGCGAACCTATTCCGAAACGCTCGCGTCAGTACTGTCGGGCAGATGACACTGTGTTAAGCAGAATCAGACATAGATTACGGGTACTTCGATATTTCCTGTCGCGGGGCAGCGATTACCACATTCGTTTCGTGCGGTATCGCTTCGCCAATTTATTGCAAAAATTCATTCGACGCGACTACTCAGTAGACGTTTTGCCGAACGGCAGCTTTACTCCATCAACATTCTTTTTTGACCCCGACGATTTGAGCATGATCACTCGTCGGGCGACGCACGACACCAAACGAACGACGATTACTGCTGCCAATCAATTATGCGAATTGCGCTTCACCTTTCGCGGCTCTGCGACTGTGCAATTCGAGGACTGTATCGACTGGGGGCTGGAGCCGGATGGCGTTACTGATTGGCGCTGGGATCTAAACAGACATGCGTGGTTCGAGACGCTAGGCTATGCGTGGCACTATAGCCACGAGGCCAAGTATGCAAAGGCCTTCGAATCCTCGCTATTGCATTGGCTACAAAACAATCCTGTCAGTCCGGAAATGCCGAACTGGTCGGCGCCATTCGAGGTCGCGTATCGAGTTAACAGCTGGACCTGGGCTTGGTTTCTGTTTCATGATTGCGAAGAAATCGCTGCTGAAACTTCCGATGTCCTACTGCGCGCGATAGGCGAGCACTGTAGTTACCTCGATGCCAATCTCGAAGTGCATGCTCGAAACAATCACCTTCTTTTGGAAGCCAAGGCCTTGCTCTTCGCAGCGATCGCGTTTCCGCAGTTTTCGGACGCGAAGCTTTGGAAACAACGGGCCGAACGCCTCCTTTTCGACGAAGTTCGGCAGCAGGTTTTAGAGGACGGCGTCCATGCTGAAATGTCCACACATTATCACCGTGTTATTGCGGGGGAGCTTCTCGAGCTTTTCATATTGTTACAAAGGAACGGAATAGCCATACCGACGGATGTCGAGCAGCGAATTCGTCTGATGGCTGAATTTGAACAGAACATTGTGCGTCCGGACGGACACCTTCCATTGTTTGGCGATTCGTCGCAGAACGACACCTACGCACGATTTCCTGCTGCCGCCGCAGCTCCTTATTGTTTTGCATCGGCTGACAATAATGCATCGGGCACGGTGCCCGAACTCGAGGAAGCCATCTTATGGCGCTTGCCACATGCAAAGCGCAGTGACTGCATTGTCCGTCCTGCTCAAAGTAAAGCTTTTCCTCTCGGCGGGTACTACATCATGCGAAATCAGGAGTCGGGTGAGCAAGCCAAGTACATGGCGATCGATTGTGGCCCGTTTGGATTGCCTATCGATCCACACCACGGTCACGCAGACGCATTGTCTTTCGAATTGTACGCACTCGGCCGACCATGGCTTGTCGACTGCGGAGTATATTCCACGCACACGGACTGGGAGTGGCGCCAATATTTCCGTGGCACACGATCGCACAATACTGTGATGGTAGATGGCTTGGATCAGAGTCACCTCATTGATAGTCGACGAGCAGATTCTCTCGCCAAAGCGCGTTGCATTGAATGGAGCGCTACGCCTGATTCCGATGTGCAGCGATTCTCGGGCCGTCATGACGGCTACGCGCGACTTCCGAATTCAGTCATACATCGCCGCATGATTTGGTTCGTTCGAGACAGCTTCTGGGTGATCACAGATGTATTGGAGGGTACTGGCACGCATTCATTAGAACTGAATCTTCACAGCTTGCCGGACGTCGAAATAAAGGTAGTCGGTGACGGTGCCGCTATTCTCTCAGATGACACCCGTCGCCTGGTCATTGCCTTCGCCTCCAACACGGACTTGCAAGCAACAGTATTAAGTGGCGCGCTGGATCCTGTTCAGGGTTGGTATTCCGGCAATTCCGGCTCAAAGACCGCCGCACCAGCACTATGCCTCGCGGCTAATTCCTCCATGCCGGCAATCCTCTGCACGGTTATTGTCCCTGACGCAAACGGCACCCTTCGACCGGCCGACATTCAAATAGAAATATCCGAAGAACAAAATGATACCGGCAGTGAAATTGCAGTTCGGGTCGGATCGCATCAAATCATGATGTCATTATAGATTGGATTCATGACTCGAAAAAAGTTGCTCGTATGCGCCAATGAGTTTCGGTTCTTCATATTCCCAGGACAATTCGTCCACGACCCGACGATATCCGCACTCGCCCATTTGCGCACGTTTGTCTGGGTCGTCAATTAACTCAATGATTTTTCGGGCCATGTCTTCAAAATTATTTTCCTCTGCATAAAGTGACGCATCCTGTGCGGAAAAACGCCCCTCTGTCAGATTGAATTGCACGATCGGCTTTTTCAGCGCCATATACTCCATGATCTTGTTCATTGTCGACTTGTCGTTCATCTCGTTCGCTATATCCGGATTGACACAGACATCGGCCGTGTTCAGCATTTCAAGGAGTTCCTCATCTGGCACCCGACCGGTAAACGTCACGAAATCGTCAATCTCCAGTTCGACGGCCAACGCCTTGAGGCTTTTGAGCGAAGTTCCACCGCCAACCAATCCAAGATGTATGTCTCTCCGACCGAGGTCATGGATAATGAATCGAGCCGCACGCAGAAGATAGTCGATTCCTTCCTGGTCGCCCATTACTCCTACATAGCCGATCAGGAACTCACGTCCGTTTCGAAGCCGCGGATTCGCCGGTAGAATCCTTAGTCGGTCCAGCTTCGGCCCACTTCGCACAACATGTACTCTGCTTTCGGGCATACCGCCTCGTTCGATTGCGATCTTTTTGTAGGACTCATTCGTTGCGATGGAAATATCGGCCATACGAAACGTCAGCCGCTCCAGAACCAGCATTAGCTTGTAATAAATATCGCGTCGCCCGAATTTAGCTTCGTATAATTCCGGGTTGATGTCGTGGTGATCAAAAACGAATTTCTTGCGAAAAATCTTGAAAAATCCGCCCACAATGAAAATCAAATCAGGCGGATTACAGGCGTGGATAACATCGAAGCCTCGAGTAAAGGCAACGCGTGTAGCCAACACGAACTGCCAGAACAAAGCCGCCGAGTATTCGACCAGATAACCTGCGGGACTCGACGCCTCGACTGGGAGCGGATGACGATAAATGTGCACGTCTTCAAGCACTTCGAATCGCTTTTCATATCCCTTGCCTGTAGGGCAAATGATCGTCACGTCATAACCCGATTTCTGCAGCGTCGTCGCCTCTTGCCAGACGCGCCTGTCGAATGGAGACGGCAGGTTTTCAACAATAATCAAAATGCGCCTGCGAGTATTCGACTTTTTGGCCACGCTGCTCCCGGAGAATTATGTTGCCGAAAAATTGACAGGCGAGTATAGCAGCCCACCAACTCTCAACAAGACTCGTTTTTAGTGACTATCGCCAGGCACAATCGTCGACCTCGATCGGAAAAATCCTGTCGCTATTTCGATCGATACCGCTTTGGAAAATTACGCGTCTTATAATCTCTATTGCATACCTGGTCGATCTGCTTAACCGGACGATCGCCAGCGTAACTGGATTATGGTGTCTGCAATTCCAACTTACGCTTTCCCAAAATTCGCAATAAGGTATTTCTTCCGAAGCGGAGAATTGGATACATGAACCGAGCGACGCCCGGCGATCGAAACATCAATGCGTTTAGACGGTTGAAGGCGCCTGATGGCGAACTCAGCAACGCCAACATATGCAGGCAATCGGCGCCGTGATAGAAGCGACCACCATAGATGAGCACCATACCTTCGTCTAAATCCAGGGTTTCAGAGACGACCCGATCAACGATGGCGCCGCCATCGCGAGCGTCGACCAACTCTATGTGGCCAATTGACTCCTGAAGTCGAACAAAACGGACATAGGCATTACAGACCGGGCACTCACCATCGTATATCAGATAGTTTTCCCCGCTTCCTTCAATAGGATCTACTTCTTTGTCGTCCGTCAAATGATCACTCAAGCTGAGCTACTCGTTTTTTGCGATAAATCCGGGACTCTGTGGTTTGCGAGCCAGGCGAAGACCGCCGCCCATGGAACGTAAATCATGTACAACACTATCCACTGTGGAAATGGAGCGCGAAGCGTTACATAGATGATGATGTGAAATGACAGGCCAAGCGGCAAATAGATCCACTTCAGTCTAGGGAAAAACAGTATCAGGAAAAACGTAGCCTGAAAAATCAACACAATGACTTCGGAGAATTTCAGAAAATTGTGGAATTGGGAAACGTACAGCGCCAGGTCACTGTCATTTTTATACGCTTCAAGAATCATGTAGTACTGCAGCGAAATCCCGTTCGCCCATTCAAGGCCACCTCGGGTCAACTTTGAGACGACCGCTGACAAATACATCAAGGGGTAGAACAACTGCAGAAACAGAATGGGCCAGCCAGAATATTTATCCTTTACATCCAGCAGAATTTTCGATTCACCTACGGCACCGTTTCGCCGCCTTTTCAACCAGCTGTCCAAGCTCATGACCCGGCCGCTCGGACTTATTGCGAGCGAGATCAATGCCAACATCATGATCGCTTCCGGATGATGAATATCGCCGAACGAATACGTAAACGCCTGAATAACAATATTAAACAGCGCAAACAAAGCCAGACTGACATTGGTAAACAGTCCGACAAGCGATAGCAAGCCAAGCAAAAACGTGATCCAAAACAGACCAATCATAGTTGACGCATCGGGTAGTACTGGCCCTCCGAACGGTAGGGCAAGTATCTTCAAGACTAGCTGGGGCTCGTAGAGATAATCTGGAAGACTCAGCACATAAGTTAGCGCTGGAAAATTGTAGCTAAGCAGCAAATAGCACTGCAAAGCCACCAATACAACACGGAGCAACGCCAGATCAAAACACGCAGCCGGCCTGAACCAAAATTTTGCCCACCCATCGAGGGTTTTCATTTCAGAGAACCTGACTTAGACAGTGGAATTATCGCGAGCACCTGTGACTCCTGTTCTATTGGACCGTCTCGTGTCACTGCAATTGGAAAACTCATGATTCTGATTTCCTGCAGCTTTTGACCCGCTGGTACGAAAGTGGCAACAAATTCGATCGCGTCTCGGTTACCGTTCTCCAGATCACGCCCCAGATCCCGATATTGCCAAAGGTGCATTCCAACAACATCCATACTCAGTTCAACTTTCTCGCCATTCTCCGTAACGCCGTCGAGAATTCGATAAATTTCAACCGTATCGCCATCTTCAAAGGAACGGCTATACATTGCGTAGTTCACGATTGGCCAGAATCGGGTACCGATTTCCAGACCGAATACAGGTCCTAGAGAAACAACCATCTGAAGAATTAATACGAAACCGACGAATATGGAAACCAAAACTCGGTATGCAGCGGCGGCGTCAATCGGCATCACTCGGAGTCACTGGTTGGCGCATTAGCTTCCGACGCTGCAGAAACTATTTCTGCAACGGTATATTCTTTTATGCGACCTGCATGGGTGAATATTATCAACTCACCAATCAGGCCAAGTGCAAATACTTGCACGCCAAGAACCAGTAGCAATGATCCCAGCAAAAGGGCCGGTCGGTCTGCAAGCCCAACATCAAAGAACAGACGTTGCGACACCAGGATAAGCACAACTAAAGCGCCGAGTGCGGACACGACCATACCTACCATGCCAAAGAATCTAAGAGGCTTCTTGGTGAATCGCACGAGGAAAAACACCGTGATGATGTCCAAAACTCGATGAAAGTACTCGCGCAGCCGATACCTGCCAGAGAAATCATCTTTGGGCGACTGTGCGACGTCGACCTCGACAACGTTGAAGCCCTGCCTGCTGGCAAGTACGGGGAAGAATCGGTGCAAGTCGCCATAGAGGTGGATCTCCTCAACGAGACGCCTACTAAATAGCCTCACGCCGCAACCGAGGTCGTTGTACGCTTCGCCGCTAAGGCACTTCAACAAGTAGTGAAAGGTTTTCCGGCGCAAGGACTCAAAAAGACCGCCAGCCCGCGGCCAGCGTCGAGCGATAACAAGATCACAGGTGTCATAAGCTCGAAAAACCTGGCCAATAGATTCCGGTTCAATCTGGTGATACGCGGGAAGCGTCAGGATTGCATCACCCTGCGCCTCGTCGAATCCTGCGGATAGAACCGTAGACTCACCGAAGTACTTGGCTAACTGAATGGTTTTGAAACTTGTATCCCTCGTTCGCAGATCATCCAATTGCTCAACGACTGCATCATTGCCACCGTCCAAGACGAAAATCGTCTCATAGGTTCTGCCGGTTTCGTCGAGCGCAGTTTTGTAACCGCTATAAAGATCTTCCAGATTGTCAACGCGCTGCAGGACTGGTATTACCACCGATATTTGTATCGCGTCACTCATGGATTACTCGTCGTCGAATGTGAAGCAGGAGTTGCACGCATCGTTAATCTCGCAAGCCGGCCTAAATCGATATCGCCCGTCTTGTAAACCAGTTCGGCTAGCGCTCCATTTAGGAGCAGAAACACGCCGAGGGCGAGAAGCAATATGCCCGTACCAGCAGTTGCAAGCGGCATCTGCGGCTGCGAGAACAAAGCGAACACGCTAATAAAGAGACAGGCCAGACCGGCGGCAATGAATGGCAATGACAAAATAGTGAACCACAACATGGGTCTGCTGGAGAAAGAAACTATCGTTTTAATTGTGAGCAAGTCAACCAGCACCTTATAGATTCTTCCCAGGCCGTACTTCGACTCGCCAAACTGGCGCGCATGGTGGCGGACCTTAACTTCGGCAACGCGGGATCCCGCCAGAGATGCCATAGCCGGAATGAACCTGTGCATGTCTGAGTACAAAGGAATTTCTTTAATTACTCTAGCTCGATAGGCCTTTAGAGAGCAGCCGTTGTCCTTGATGGGGACACCAGTAATTTTTCCAATCATCCAATTTGCGATGCGCGACGGGATTTTTCTCGTAATCAGTTTATCTTGCCGATTAAAACGCCAGCCTACGGCGATGTCGAAGCCTTCCTCTAGCTTGGACACCAGCATGTCGATATCACGAGGATCATTCTGTAAATCGCCGTCCATTGTCACGATGACCTCGCCGACCGCGCAGTCAATACCCGCTGCCATCGCCGGCGTCTGACCGTAGTTGCGACGAAAACGAACAAGCCTCAGATTTGGATCTTGTAGAGCAATTTCTTTTGCAAGCTCAAATGTCCGATCTTTGCTGCCATCGTCAACAAAAATAATCTCATAGAGGTAATTGACTTCCGACATTGCCGACGCAATGGCAGCGTGCATGGCTTCGACACTTTCTTCTTCATTGAAAAGCGGCACAACAATGGACAAAAACATTCTCTGTCGACCCGTAGACTGACCTTGTAAGCAAAGCATTGTATAGCAGATCGTGAAAGCACCAACGACTGACTTCACAATAACCTGATGGATGGCGGCGAGTGTCGGAGTGTGACCCAGTTCACACTTTTGCAATATCGCATTCATCGGATACGTGGCATAATGCCGAGCGACGCCTCTATAAAAATCAATTACTTAACTGGCGACTTCACGTTATCTTGTGGTATCTCGGCGGGACAAAAATTGGGCAACGACATTACCATCCTGGACGCTCATGTCCACATACACGATTGCTTCCCAATCGTGGATTTTTTGAACAATTCACGGCGCAATTTCTGTCAGGCCGCGTCTCAAGACCACCCGAACTCAAGTTTTACGGCTGTACTAATGTTGACCGAGTCTTACGGTGCTGACTGGTTTTCAACCCTCGCTGAACTGGCCGCCAAGAAGGCCGGCGTCAACGGACAGTGGTCACTGACGGGCACCGCGGAGCCGCAATCAATGATCGCACGAGATTCTGAAGGCGGCGAATTGGTCATCATCGCGGGCCGACAAATTGTCACGGCCGAACGTCTGGAGATTTTGGCGCTGGGAATCACCGATTTACCACCTGACGGCATGCCGATTAGGGATGTCATTCACGACGTGCAAACATACGGTGCGCTCTGTGTACTTCCTTGGGGCTTCGGCAAGTGGACCGGCAAGCGTGGCCAGATTGTTGCCAACATCTTGGCTGAAGACCAGGGAGATAATTTTTTTCTTGGTGACAACGCGGGACGTTTGGGTCTGTGGCCCGATCCACCGGAATTCCGGATTGCACGGGACTCCGGCATACAAATTCTGCCAGGCTCGGACCCTCTTCCCTACACCAGCGGCGCAATGTCACCTGGACGATTCGGCTTCGTACTATCTGAGCCGTTGGATCAGGATCGTCCGTTTTCATCGATTCGGCGATCACTGGTCGACGAGTCGAAACAAGCAAAGCCGTACGGTCGCCTTGAGGGATTAGTGCCGTTCGCGACTAACCAAATTCGTATGCAGCTGAGAAAACTGCAGTGAAGCGTAAAGTACTGGTGTTGGCGCCGCAGCCGTTTTTCAGCCCGCGAGGTACGCCTTTCAGCGTTTACTACCGCACCATGGTGCTTTCGGAACTTGGGTACGAGGCCGATTTGCTGACCTATGGTCAGGGACAGGATGTCGATATTCCCGGTGTCAGAATCATTCGCATACCTGCCTTTTCTTTTCTGGGCAAGGTCAAGACGGGACCGTCCGCACTAAAAGCATTTCTCGACATATTTATGTTCCTCTGGACAGTTGGGCTTTTGCTACGCAGGCGCTATGCATTCGTGCACGCTCACGAAGAGGCCGTCTTTTACTGTCGGTTTTTGAAGCCGATTTTTCGATTCAAGATGATTTACGACATGCACTCCAGCTTGCCGCAGCAGCTGGATAACTTCGAATTTACGAAATCAAGATTGATTAAGAAGATTTTCAAATGGTTGGAAGATTCTTCGCTGCGCGCCGCAGACGCGGTCATAACTATTTGTCCGGACCTTTCCGATTATGTGATCGACCAGATCGGTGATGACCCAAAGCACACATTGATAGAAAATTCGATTTTTGAGCCTGTGCGACTTAAGGATCGTAAGGAAGGCTCAAACGCCAATGTGACTGCGATGCAATTCAGCCCTGACAAACGACTTGTTATTTATGCAGGAACATTCGAAAGATACCAGGGGTTAGACTTGCTTGTGCCCGCCTTTGCTCAGGTGCTGCGCGAAATTCCAGATGCATATCTACTGATGATCGGTGGTGAATCTGAGCAGGTCGATCAGATGCGCCAGTTGGCTCAGGACGGCGACTGCGGTGACAGTATTTTATTTACCGGTCGCGTTCCTCAGTCTTTGGCGACGCATTACAACTCAATCGCGCATGTCCTGACTTCCCCTCGTTCCGCGGGAACGAATACGCCTCTCAAAGTGTACGAACAACTGGCAAGCGGCAAGCCGCTCGTCGCAACACGTATCTATTCACATACCCAGGTTTTGTCGGACGAAAACTCATTTCTCGTGGATCCGACAATTGACGATCTGGCGAGGGGCATCGTATTAGCGCTCTCCGATGAACAACTGGTCGCTGAAAAAGTCGCCGCGGCAAAACGCCTGTATGAAACTGAATACTCCCGATCGGCGTATGTTTCAAAGATGCGGCACCTATTGGATCGTTTGAGCTAATGTGTGGAATCGTTGGTATCGCGTCGTTCCCGGGCGGGAGCGTCCCGAATCAGGAAGAATTATCGCGCATGTGCAGTAGCATCCTGCATCGCGGCCCGGATGAAGACGGCCGTGAAATTATCGGTTCTGTCGCACTGGGTATGCAGCGCCTTGCAATTATCGACCTCGATGGCGGTTCGCAACCAATTCGAAACGAAGACGGTACCGTCCGTGTCGTCTTCAATGGAGAGATCTACAATTTTCAGGAGATTCGTCGCGATCTCGAACACGCCGGGCATGTGTTTCGCACCAACTCCGATACTGAAATTCTCGTTCACGCCTATGAGCAATACGGAGACGACTTTGTCCAGCGCTTGAACGGCATGTTCGCTTTTGCGCTACATGACATGGCCAGGCGACGACTACTGATTTCTCGCGACCACCTCGGCATTAAGCCGCTGTTCTACTACAAATCGGCCA
This sequence comes from uncultured Woeseiaceae bacterium, assembly GCA_964462665.1. GTDB lineage: Bacteria > Pseudomonadota > Gammaproteobacteria > Steroidobacterales > Woeseiaceae > UBA1847. The sequence continues at coordinate 18,714 of CAYWYT010000001.1, forward strand.
ATCACCTCGTTTGGGGATCAGAGATAAAGGCACTGTTGGCCACTCGGCGGGTGCCGCGAGAGATTGACCTCAACGCCGTAGGCGAGTTCTTTGCCTGGGAATACGTGCCCGGTGCCGGAACGCTTTTTAAGGATATTTACAAGCTGGAGCCTGGTCATACTTTGGTGGTTGACCTCGATTCAGGCGATATCACGGACTCGTGTTATTGGGACTTACCGCTTGAACCCGAAGATTCATCGCTAAGTGAGGCTGAATGGATCGAGCGCGTCGACGAGACACTTGTCGAGGCGGTGCGGCGGCAGATGATATCGGACGTTCCACTTGGAGCATTTCTGAGTGGAGGCGTGGATTCGTCACTCGTCGTTGCGGCGATGGGTGATGCGAAGACCTTCAGTATTGGATTTGATGATCCTTCTTATAACGAACTCAAGTACTCGAAGGAGGTCGCCGAACACCTCAACGTCTCTCATACAACCGAGGTTATTCAGCCGCAGGTCGCCGATCTGTTCGAGCACCTTATGAATTTCATGGATGACCCGATCGGGGACTTCTCGATATTTCCGACCTACCTGGTGTCGAAACTTGCGCGCGAACACGTCACGGTCGCCTTGAGTGGCGATGGTGGTGACGAGCTATTTGGCGGATACGAGACCTATCTGGCCAATGACATGGCGAGAACATACGCACGTGTCCCGGCGCCAATTCGGAACCGCATGGTAGAGCCAATCCTGAATCGATTTAGCCCAAGACCGGCGAAGAAGGGGCTTATCAATAAAGCGAAGCGCTTCGTGGAAGGGATGCACGAGCCTGAATCGCTGGGTCATGCACGGTGGCGAATCTTCATGAGCGATGAGCAACGCAAGGGCTTCTTCAGTAATGATGCGTACGACGCTATCGACCGCAGTGCCGGAGCGCACATCCTGGCGCTGTATGAGAAAGCGCGGAATCTCCAGCCGCTGAATCGAAGCCTGTACGTTGATACTCGCAGCTATCTTGTCGACAATTGTCTCGTCAAGACAGACCGCATGTCCATGGCAGTATCGCTTGAAGCGCGGGTGCCTTTTCTGGACGTAAAACTGGCTGAACTCGCCTTCCGCATCCCGGAAAAATTCAAGATTGAGGGCCGTGAGACGAAAGCGCTGCTGAAGAAGATAGCATCCCGCAAGATACCTCGAAGCTGTGTTTATCGGCCCAAGGAAGGTTTCTCCATTCCGATCAAGCACTGGCTCGGAACGCAATTCCGTCCCTTTCTGGAACAAGCCACTAATCCCGATCGACTGAGCGAGGCCGGCCTGTTTGACGTGCATACAATCGCCCGAATGAAGCGTGAACATCTTGAAGGATCAGCTAATCACAGTCATGTATTGTGGTCTCTGATTGTATTTGATCAATGGAAGTCAAAGTGGCTAGAGGGAACACTGCCTTGAGAAAAACTCTTGTAACCGGCGCGACCGGGTTTACGGGCGGCAATGTCGCGAAACGTCTCGTAAAAGAAGGGAACGATGTTGTTGCATTCGTCCGCGAATCGAGCGATACGGCCGGCCTGGAGTCTATTGGCGTGGAATGCCGTTGCGTCGATATCCGCAACGACCGTGATGTTGAGAGGAATTTCGCGGGCATCGGCCGGGTGTTTCACATTGCGGCAGCTTACAGGTCCGAACATGCAGATCACGGCGAATTTCACGATGTCAATGTCAACGCAACTCGAAATTTGCTGGAGGCTTCCGTCAAGAACGGTGTCGACCGCTTTGTGCATTGTTCCACGGTTGGCGTCCAGGGCGAGATCGAGGATCCGCCAGCGTCAGAAGATTACCGCAATAATCCGGGTGATCATTACCAAGAATCAAAGCTCGACGGTGAACTCCTGGCGCTGGAGTATTTTCGAGATCGCCTGCCGGGCTGCGTCGTGAGGCCGGTCGGAATTTATGGCCCCGGGGATACTCGATTCCTGAAGCTATTCAAGCCTATTCAGAAGGGCCACTTCGTCATGATCGGTAAGGGCGATGTTCTCTATCACATGACGTATATCGACGATCTCGTCGACGGCTTCATGCTGGCCGGTGAGAATGATGCCGCGCTCGGCGAGGTATTTACAATCGCTGGCCCGGAATATTCGACGATTGGTGCTCTGGTCGATACGATTGCCGACGTCCTGGATAAGCCGCGTCCCCGACTGCGTGTGCCCTTCGCACCCGTTTATGCCGCGTCGGTTGTCTGTGACGTGATGTGTCGTGCCATTCGGATTAATCCACCACTGTATCCCCGTCGCGTTGAGTTCTTTGAGCTGGATCGAGCGTTCTCGACCGACAAGGCACAACGTATGTTGGGGTACAAACCAAAAACCAGCCTCCGGGACGGCATAGCCCGAACCGCCGCCTGGTATCGCCAGAACGGTCTGATTTGAATGGCGGCCCTAGCTCGCAACCCGACGGCGCTGGAGCGTGAATCCTTCGACATCATTGTGATTGGCGGTGGCATTTACGGGGCGATGTTGTCTTTGGAAGCAGGCCGCTATGGACTTCGTTCACTGATGCTGGAGCGCTCCGACTTCGGCGGCAGCACTAGCTTCAATAATCTTCGCATCGTGCACGGTGGCCTTAGATATCTGCAGACCCTGCATTTGTCCCGTTTTCAGGAGTCGGTAAGCGAGCGCCGCTGGTTTTTGCAGCACTTTCCCGATCTGGTCCGCCCCCTCCCCTGCATGATGCCTCTCTATGGTGGCTTGGTACGAAACAAAGCGGTAATGCGTGCTGCCCTGACCGCTAACGATTGGCTATCCAATTCCAGGAATGTCGCTTTACCACCTGAATGCCGACTGCCCAATGGCCGTATACTAAATTCGGCGGATACCATTAATAAGTATCCGCTCGTTCGTCGCGCCGGACTGAACGGTGCTGCGCTGTGGTACGACGCCGTTATGCCCGAGTGTCATCGGGTTCTTATGGAGGTTATGCACTGGGCCGCCGAATCAGGTGCAGCCGCTCTAAATTACGTCGAGGTGGACAAGCTGATCCAATCCGGTCGCCGCGTCACGGGCGTCATTGCGTCCGACAAGATAAGCGGCGTTCAGCACGAATTCCGGGCCCCCGTAGTTGTAAACGCGGCTGGACCGGATTCTGTCCGGTTATTGAAACGTTTCGGTATCGACATGCCGAAACTCTTTCGGCCATCCTGGGCATGGAATCTGCTGTTCGACCGGGAATCGCTATCACGGAGTGCGTTGGCAATTCAGCCGCCAACACCCGGTGGCCGAATGTATTTTGTCCATTCGTTTGGCGGCCGGCTGTTTGCCGGAACCGGCCACGCACCCGCTAAGGCCGACGACGTATCAATCCTGGCATCGTCAGACGAGGTGTTGGCGATGATCGGCGACTTAAATTGTGCAATACCTGGGCTGCGGCTTGAGGCGTCAGAGATCAATCGGGTGTTCGCCGGTCGCCTTCCAGTGAAGCATCCCGGCAGTATTGAGCTGGCTGACACGGCAACACTCGTGAATCACGCCAAGCAAACGGGGATAGACGGCTTGTTCACTGTATCCGGCGTTAAATACACCACCGCCCGATCAACCGCTGCGGCCCTTATTCGACTTATCGTGGAGTCACTCGGCGATCATCCGGCGCGCCGCGAAACAGCGTTACCCAGTCGTCCAACGCCTGTCGAATTCGATTTGCGCAGCGACAGTATCGCGACCCCTCAAAATCGGGAGAGCCGGCTGAGATATATGATCGAAGCTGAAGCGCCGACATCGCTGGAAGATCTGTTGATGCGCCGCGGCAACCTTGCGGACGACAAGTCAATGGCCGAATACCTTGCTGATGACGCCTGCTCTGCTTTTGGCTGGGATAACGAGCGCTCGAAGCTGGAGAAAACGTCTTTGTTGCGGAGTTTTTCGGCAGGGCGGGCAATTTGATGGTCAATTCAGGCTAAATGGCCAATCTGTGACGGCCTGCTCATGGGCTAGTGTGAAAGAGTACCGATCTGTGATGTGAATTAGATCATCATAAGTCTACTGGATATTTGGCAAAATTCGGGGTTGGTGTCAGGTATCGAACAAATCGCATTTGTACGGACAAACGGAATTTAAAGAATGATCATTCTAGGAATCACGGATAGTTTCACTAGCGGAGCGGCAATTACCATTGACGGACGAATTGTTGCCGCAGTTAATGAGGAAAGATTGAATCGCAGCAAAATGAGCATGGGTTTCCCAGCGCTCAGCGTTCGCGAAGTAATGCGACTTGCCGGGGTACGCGCTGCTGATATCGACAAAGTTGCCGTCGCTACCTCCAGCCTGTTTTGGAGACCGGAGGCCGAACCTTATAGCGACTATTTTCGAGACACCAAAGGCGGTTTTCGTGACACTTTCCTATCGCTCGGATCTGCTTTCTCGCGTGTTGTTGGCAATAGCAAGAGCGCCCGAAACACCTACTTCGGCCTGAAGAGGCAGCTTACTCGTCCCCGTCGCAAGCATCTTCCCGATTTGCTGCAAAGTAAATTCGGAATTGATGCGCCGGTTCAATTCATCGACCACCACTTGTGTCACGCTGCGTCAGCGTACTTCACCGCAGGATTTCCGGATGCCACAGTTATTACTCAGGACGGAGCAGGTGATGGCAAATGTTCGCGGGTCTACCGCGTGGAATCAGGGACGTTCAAACAATTGCAAAAACTGGATAGCTACGATTCAGTTGGCAACTACTACTCGTACGTGACTCACCTGTGTGGCTTCAAAGCGCACAAACATGAAGGCAAAATCACAGGACTCGCAGCCTACGGTAAACCGACGTATCTGGATATTCTGAAGACCTTTGTCCGGTATGACGGGCCGTCGGTACGAAATGTCGGCAAGTGCTTTGACCACTCAGCTATCGAAAAGCTACGTAAGGCGCTGCCAACCGATTTTTCACACGAAGACCTGAGCGCCAGCGTTCAAGTGTTGCTTGAAGAGTCCGTTAGCACATTTTGCGATCACTGGGTACGAGAATCAGGTATCGGGAATGTGGCGTTGGCCGGTGGTGTCTTTGCCAACGTCAAGTTGAACCAGCGTATTCATGAACTCGAGTGCGTAGACAATCTGTTTGTTCATCCCGGAATGGGCGATGAAGGCCTCGCTGTTGGTGCGGCCCTGTTCCTTGATAACAGCCTCAACGGTTATCGGGCGCAGCCAGTAATCGATAATGTCTTGCTTGGCGATGCACCGTCTGATGAGAGTATCGATAAGGCTATCGCCGAATCCGGGTTGCCCCTGATGGAGTGTCCACAGGGAACCGAGCGCGCGACCGCGGAACTACTCGCACAAGGAAAGGTGATCGCACGTTGTGCGGGCCCCATGGAATATGGCTCGCGAGCCTTGGGCAACCGCACCATCATGTACCAGACGACAGACCCCAAAGTAAATCAGTGGCTCAACGATCGCCTCTCGCGTACGGAGTTTATGCCTTTTGCACCGGTCACTCTTTGGGACGAGCGCTTATCCTGCTATAAGAACTTGAGCGGTGCTGAAGACACAGCACGATTCATGACCATAACGTTCGATTGCACGGATGAAATGAAGTCGCAATCTCCGGCTGTCTGCCACATAGATGGTACCGCCAGGCCTCAGCTTATTCGAGAGCAAGACAATCCGTCCTACTACAAGATCCTGGCGGAGTACCATAAAATTACTGGAATACCTAGTTTGGTCAATACCAGCTTCAATATTCATGAGGAACCAATCGTCAATACTGCGAGCGAGGCGATTAAGGCATTCAAAAGCAGCAAACTGGATGCACTGCTTCTAGGTGACCGGCTTGTTCTGGCAGAGAATGCGGTTGCGGCCGGCGAGCCTGACGTCGCAGAAAAACACGCCGCAAACGCCGACCAGGAGCGAAACGGCAAACGGAGTCGTCGCACGGGCTAATCGGGCAAGTAAGCCGATAAACTAACCGCTGGACGACGCCGCACGTCTTTGTAAGTAACTAAAAACAGTCCGGTTCGGTAAGATCAACCAGTGAGTGTTGCAATGACACAGGAAACGAAAAGACCCACAAAACTAGCGGCAATTATTCGCGCCGTTGTTAGTATTGGTCTGATTCTGGGCGTCGTTCTAAGCATGGACTCGCGTGAGCTTCTCGACGCCTTGTTTAGTGTTTCGCTGACGACCTTATTGGTGCTCACGCTGATTGACCTTGCATTGCGCGTCTTCTCCGCCTATCGCTGGCAGGTGTTGATCGCCACCACCAGCAAGGCGACTACCCTGTGGGACACGATGAGAATCACGTTTACTTCGAGTTTCCTTGGTCAGGCCCTTCCCGGCGTCATCGGCGTCGAAGCGCTGCGCATCTATAGTCTGTCGAGAGCCACCGGGAACATGGCCGGGGCATTCGCATCCGTCGTCGCTGACCGTGTATTCGGATTGGCCAGTCTGGCGATCGTCATTTTCATCGGGCTTGCCGTGGGTCCTGAAGAGTTGCAATCACTAATTCTCAAGCCTCTGTTGTTCGTCGTGGTATTGGTGGCCTTCGGTGTTCTTCTGGTTACCGTGCCGGCACTCAGGTCGGTTACGCACCGCATTATTCCCGGAATACTACGAGACCGCATACAGGACTGGGCCGACAAGGTTTATGAATGTTTTGACCAATATCGATCGCGACCCATGCTCATCGCTCTTTCACTATTGCTCGCCACTATTTTTCAGTTCGGCAGAGTCATGCTCTTCTATGCCGCCGCATTATTGATAGGTAGCTCGGCCGACTTCATTTACTTTATTGCTGTCATTCCAATTGTAATGTTCGCCGCACTATTGCCAATTTCGATTGCTGGTCTTGGCGTGCGCGAGGCGGGTCTCGTTTATCTTTTCTCGGAATTTGCCGTAATGGACAATGCATCTGCTTTTACAATATCGATTCTGGTATTCGTATCGGGAATCCTGAGTACGCTACCGGGCGCCTGGTTTTATACTCAAGACCGGAAGAAGACCAGTGAAGCGGTGGACCCAACCCCTTGAGGCAAGAAAACATAACAATCATTGCGTTCGTATTGGTCGCGCTTGCCAGTGCAGGCTGCAGCCGGCAGGAGGACCCTGATCGCCGGCGGGTCGGCGTTGACTCGCACATTGATATCTCGCAAGGAGAGTCTGCTGTTTGTGGCAGTCTGTCGGTTGGAGTCGTTGACTCCGCGGCGGAACTCGCAAATGCGGCTGCGGACGTTGAGTCAACCTACAATTCTATTTTCGTTGCTGATGAGGGCTACTCGGCGATGGAAGACAACGACATCCGCGGTTATCTGGATGGCGCCTTCAAGGAAGGTTGGAACCAGGTGGGTCAATCGCATCTGCGTTTAGGGCGCCGAGGTCGCAATCCGGCATTCGGCGAATTCGAGTTATTCCGCAATCTGCATCGTTGGGCGAATCTGGAACTACCCGCGGACATTCAGGTCGTTGATGCGAAACTGGAACTCGTGCTCGAGAGCGGACCACCATTTGCTGTTGACGTCGCCGTTTACGCTGTGACCAAGGACTGGAACCCCGGGAACGGCGGGACGAACAAAGACAACAACAGTCCACCGGCCCATGGCGAGGTTTGGTGGGTCGACGCAATGGCGGGCAAAGTTTCATGGCATCGTGCAGGCGCAGGATTTGCTTCTGACGATCATCCCGACGCCGATACTGGCGCACAGCCGCTGGCAATAACGCGATATTCGCCAAATGGCCCCTCAACGCTTTCGTTTAGATCCCAAAAACTGGCAAGTTACATTGAAGACCGTCTCGCCCAAAACTTGCCACTTCTGTTTCTCTACAAGCAAACGGACGTTTACGAAGATTCAATCGGCAGCTCGCTCGAAATCTGGTCATCAAATTTCGGCACTGACGGGTCTGCCCGACGCCCCAGTTTGTCGATTGACTGGAAAGCCCCCGGTCGCACCAAGGTCCGGAATTTCGATATCAACATTGAGCACGGAAGATTCCTGGAGCTCGGATCGGTACAAGTCGGAGGAAAGAAACATATCGCCGCGAGTTTTCGTTCGGTCGCTGGCGCGGGCCCGTGCGCGGGTATCCCGTGGCTCGAGTACCGCATTGAGGAATCCGGTAGCGACTGGCGACCGCTCAACCGGCCGATGCTGGTCGATGCCGAATGGGTCGCTATTCGGGCGTCCGCAGCGACACACCCGATTGCGCTCGGACGTAAGACGATGAGTAGCCTCAGGGACACCTGGATCCCAAAAGGCAAGGTCGAAGACCATGTCGTTCACTGGACTTTCTGGTCGCCAGATGGCCGTAAAATTGACCGGGCGGGTGAATATGCTGGTGACTACACGTGGCAGGTCGGCCTCCCAGCGGACACCATAGGTCGGTGGCGGTACGATTGGCACCATTCTCTGTCAGGCAAGCCGGTCCATAGCGAATCGATGATGTACGACGTGGTTGCTTGGGAAGCGGATGTTGTCATGCAGGGTCTGAAGGACCTACGACACGAAATAGGACGCTCTGACGCCGAGCCGAAGAGCTACGAAATGATCCGTTTTGAATTATCATTCATGCGATTGCAGCGAGCCGCGATGTTACTGCCGATGGGTCCGGAGCCCGCCTACACCGAGGACTTGCGGGTGGAGCTGCGTCTTCTGCGCGAACTCTTGTCAGGCAAGGAGGTTCCGGAAACGTTTGAGCCCAAATCCATCCGAGCTCGGGAGGCGCAGTGAGTTGTGGCCAACCGCGAAAATCAAACTCGAACGGAAAGCTCGGATAAATGGACGGAAGTTTCAATCACCCCGCCGTTTTACAATAACCGCAATAATTGCTTACGGTGAAAAGCAGCAATCGCCTATAATGTCCGGCTCGCCAGTCGAGCTGGAAAACTAAAGACATTTCAGTAACATCTAGCGGAAGTTCAAGAAAATTCTAATTCGGGAAAAAGACAATATGCTTGATTCAATCAAACTCGAAAAGCTTAACCGGCTGAATTGGGCCGCGAGCCTCATAATAATAATTGCATTTGCTGCCGACATCGCGGCAGCGCAGGAAGACGATAATCAAAATGACTATGTTGTAAAACCCGGCGACCAGCTTTTGATCTCCGTCTGGAAGGAAGAGGACTTACGTCAGGAAGTGCTGATTCGTCCAGATGGCGGCTTCTCGTTTCCCCTTGCAGGCGACATGAATGCATCCGGAATGTCAGTAGACGACATCTCGGTTGAGCTATCGCGCAAGCTCGAGCGTTATATTCCGGACCTGGTTGTCACGGTTGCGGTGACGGCTATCAACGGCAACAAAATCTATGTGATTGGTCAAGTAAACAACCCAGGTGCGTTCATCATGAATCCGCGTCTCGACGTCATGCAGGCGTTGAGCGTTGCAGGCGGCGCAACACCGTTTGCCGCGTTGAATGACATCAAAATTCTGCGCAGGAATGAATCTGGACAGACCGTCTTCCAGTTTCGCTATGGCGACGTAGAGGACGGCCGTAAACTGGAACAAAACATCATGCTCGAAAGTGGCGATGTTGTTGTCGTACCGTAACGTTAAGAGAGCACTCAAGCAAAATACAAGCGACTAATTATGGAATACGAAAGTAAATCAATTAACGATTATTCGGCGCTCATCAGACGCCGAAGCAGAGTAGTTATATCGACTATCGTCGCGGTCAGTCTGGTCGGTGTCATGGTTGCGTATTCCATTCCCGCGATGTATCGCTCGACGTCTCACTTTCTGATCGAGAAACAGAATATTCCGCAAGACATTGTTCAATCAACAGTTACCAGTTACGTCGACGAAGAGATCCAGGAGGTTCGGCAACGTGTGATGTCGTCGGCAACGCTCGTTCAGATCATTCAAGAACACGACCTATACGGGAACCTGACTGCCACCGGCCAGTCGCAACTGGCAGTTGAAGCGCTTCGGTCGAACACGTTGCTTGAAACCGAGGTATTCGATGTCGTCAACCCACGAAGTGGTCGGGCAATGCTGGCGACAATCTCCTTCACTCTTTCGTTTGATTATGAAAACGCCCAGACGGCCCAAGACGTCGCGTCCGTTCTCGCTAATCTCTACCTGACCGAGAACGTCCAAAGTCGTACGGATCAGGTTCAAGAAACTCTTGAGTTTATTTTGAGTGATATCGAACGATACTCGCAGGAGGTCGAGCACACCGGCAAACTGCTGGCAGACTTCAAGGTGCTGAATCTCGGCAATCTTCCTGAACTAATGAACTACAATCTGCAAACGATCGAACGGTCCGAACGTCAAATTGATGGTATCGATCGGGAAATTCGAGACACGCAAAATCGAAAATTGCAGTTTGCAAGTGAACTGGCAAGTCTCGTTCCTCCTGACGAGGCGGTGTACGACGAAACGGGCGCACCGATTTTGAATCCGACGGAGCAATTGTCTGAGCTGCAGCGCGAAAGGATGCGGCTGATTTCGGTGTACAGCGCTGAGCACCCAGATGTAGTTCAAATTCAAAAACAGATAGGCCTGTTGAGCTCTGCGGTATCCGGCTCGGGAGGTTACCTGATCGCCATACAGACGGAACTTTCAGTAGCTCGCTCGAATCTGGTACAAGTCGCTGAGCGGTATTCTCCAGACCACCCCGATGTCATCCGCGCACAGCGAACTGTCAGCAGTCTCGAGAACGAGGTTGCTCTGGCCCAAGCCTCGGCAAACCAACATCAGCCGTCAACATCCCAGAGTGACCCTTATACGCAACAACTAACTGCGCAGATGAACGCCGAAGACGCAAATATTATGGCACTTCAACGTCGTAAAGCGGAACTGCAGGCAAAGCTGCACGATCTTGAGGGCAAAGTAGCGCTGTCTCCCCAGATCGAGCGAGAATACGAAGTACTTAATCGAAGTAACGAGTTGGCAATCGCCAACCTCGACGATGTACGCGCCCAATTCGAGGACGCTCAAAAAGCAGAGAAACTGGAGTCCGCCGGTAGCGGCGATCGATTCACGATTGTCGAGGGTGCTACGTTACCGCTTGAGCCCTATAAACCGAATCGAACCGCCATCATCCTCCTTGCATTTATAATGGCTTGCGGCCTTGGTCTTGTTGCGGCTACGGTGCTTGACACAATGGATGAGACCGTCAAGGACTCGCGAGACGTGGTTCGTCTGACCAAAACGCCACCGATCGCCGTAATCCCGTACGTAGAAACGGACGTAGAGCAACGTCAGCGGTCTTTATCGAATGTCGCGATGGTCGCAGTCGTCTTGGGAGGTGTGGCTACAGCCTACCTCATCGCATATTTAGCCGGATAGCCAGAGAGTATTCACATGGGTCGAATTGAAAAAGCACTCAAGCACGCGAAGGAGTCTCACGACAGGGCTGGCAGAACGAAGGATGCGCCAGAAAATTATTCAGGGTCCAGTCGCGGTGCCACTGCGAACCAAACAGACACAGCTACGGAAACGAGCCGCGTCTTTTCAACGCTATCTGACGCCGCGACGACGCACATACTTGATCCGCAAATCCTGCGGGAAAACCGGGTTACAACTGACGAGCAGAATTTCGCCATCCGATCAGCGTACAAAATGCTGCGAACTCGATTATTGCAGCGAATTCGGGCAAATTGCTGGAACTCCATGGCGATTTCGTCTGCGCGGTCGAGCGCGGGCAAAACGCTGACCGCAATCAATACGTCAATCAGTATTGCTCACGAACTCAATCAACACGTAATCCTGGTCGATCTGGACTTACGCAGACCGAGTATTGCGGAATACCTGGGATTGGAACCACGCCATGACCTTGTCGAACACCTCGTTGATGGGATTCCAATCGAGGATGTCGTAATCAAGACCGACATCGACCGACTTCTGGTGATCCCCACGATGTCACCCCAGGACAATTCTTCCGAACTACTTTCTGGCCCCGCGATGCATGCACTCGCGAATCGCTTGGCCAGTGATTCGGAGGGCGCCATCGTTATTTATGACCTTCCCCCGATGCTCGATGCAGACGATATGCTGGCATTTTCTTCCAGCTTTGATTGCTTGTTGTTCGTTGTCGCTGAGTGTGAGACACGTCGCGCAGACCTTCTGCAGGTCGAGAATGTGATTGAGGAAATGAATGTGGTCGGATTGGTCCTAAACAAGTCTAACGACACCGCGCCAGCCTACTACTGAGCTCATGTGCCCGACTGGCAGCAGTGGTCATGCCCAACCGATACCCGAGTATTGATCGTGTTTTTCGGCTGGCCTCGCCGAACCGCAGAGATCCAGTACTCGCTGCCCGGGCTTGAGACGATCGACGATATCGCCAAATTCGTCGGACCCGTTGCCAACGACTACGAGTTCCGAATCTGCAAGAACCGAGTCAATATTTTCAGCCATTATTTTGGCAATGTGCGGCACGCGATTTAGTATGTAGTCGCGGTTAGCGCCTACCAATCGCGCAATGTTCACGTATTTGTCGTAGATACTAACTTCATAACCTTTTCCAATGAGCCGCTCGATCAGTTCGACAACAGGACTCTCGCGCAAATCGTCCGTACCCGATTTGAAGCTAAACCCGAGGACGCCAATCTTGCGAGCACCGGTGTCGCGGATCATATCCATACCTCGTTGAATTTGGCGTTGGTTGCTGACTGCAATCGAGTCCAGAATCGGCACCTCAACATCGAGACGAGTCGCCTTATAGGTTAGTGCGCGAAGGTCTTTGGGCAGACATGAACCGCCAAAGGCGAAGCCAGGCCTCATGTAGTACGTCGATATGTTAAGTTTCTTGTCCTGACAGAAGATATCCATAATTTTCTGGCCGTCGAGACCCAACGATTTACTCAGGCTTCCGATTTCGTTCGCAAACCCGACCTTTAGAGCATGCCAAACATTGTCGACGTACTTGACCATTTCAGCGGTCTCGATGTCAGTGCGTATCTTCGGGCCCGGAAGAGATTTGTAAATATCCTCAAGGAACTGACCATCACCAGGCCTCGACTCACCAATTACGGTTTTTGGAGGATTGTAGTAGTCATACACAGCCGTGCCTTCGCGCAGGAATTCCGGGTTATTACAAAGGCCGAAATCTTCGCCTGACTTTTTGCCCGACGCGCTTTCAAGAGCCGGCAGTACGGTCCCCGACATCGATCCTGGCAACATCGTGCTACGAATTACCACGCTGTGTCGTGAGGACTTTTCTGCGATCGCCGCGCCGATTTCGTTACAGACTTTTTCAATGTAACTCAGATCTAAGCTGCCGTTTCTCTTGCTCGGCGTACCTACGCAGACAACGGACATGTCGGTAGCATTCACGGCTTCCGCCGGGTCCGACGTCGCACGAATTCGACCAGCAGACGCTCCAGCGGACAAAATTTCACCGACCTGATCCTCGACAATCGGCGATTTGCCAGCGTTGATCAGATCTACTTTGGTCGAAGTCGGGTCGACTCCCACGATCGTGTGCCCATCTTGCGCAAGGCAGCCAACCGAGACAGCGCCTACGTAACCTAATCCAAATACACTTATTTTCATCAGTTAGACCAACTTCTTCTTGAATGATCAGTGGACCAGCGGGCCGGGGCGAAAACGCCTCGGTCCCAATAGTTTGTTCTTTGCTGCAGCACGAATCCCATCACACACGCCCAGGAATCGTTGTAGATTTCCGCTGGATACTCCAATGTAAAGCGTCCGAAGCAAGAGGCCGATAATCGACCAGTAACGAGCGACATGCCGCCAAAGTGACGCGCCCTGATTCTTGCGAAAGAAGTATTGAGTGAACAGCAGTCTGCGCTTCTCCATTTCTCTCGGAGAATTTCGCGAAACTTTTGATTTACTGTGCCGATACACAGCTTCGGGTGTGGTCAACAGCGAGAAGCTGCGAGATATACGATATGAAAGATCAAGATCCTCCGCCATCACGTACCCCGTGAGATCACGATCGAACTCGTACTGTCGGAAAACCTCAATTCGATAACTGACTGCCGTGGACGGCATGATCTCGCATTCGCGAACACATGACAGCTCGGTCAAATGAATCGGAAAATTCGACGACTTTAGTCGACTGTGGGCGTCTTTTCGAGTTTCAGCCAACAAGAAGAATTTCTTATACCACCGCCAGAACCCTGTCGAGGAAACATAGCACGGATCAATGACCCCTGACACTCCGGCGATCCTGCGCTCGGAATCTCGTTCATAAAGTTCAAGTGTTTTTTGAATATAGTCCGACTCCAGCTCCACATCATCGTCAAGAAAATAGACTACGCTGCTGTCAACATGCGTGGCACCCAGATTCCTTTGCATTGTTGTGCTCGGCGCGCCCTGCTGGTAAATAAATTCGATTTCAGACTCTTGGCAAGTGTCCTCGATCGGACCACGCACATGCTGCAAGTCACCTGCATCAATGACAATCAATTGACGCGGCCTTATCGATTGATTCACCACGGATTTGACACAACGCTGTATCTCATCCGGGCGATTGAGTGTCGCGATAACAACAGAGGCTGTTTCCAGGGTTTTGGTCATATCACAGAACCGTCGACGGTGCCGCACGGCGCCATCACGCGCATTCGAATAATTTCCGAAGCTGGGCCACGGACTTCTCATTGTTAAATTCTGCAATTACTTTCTGCCGCCCTTCCCTGCCATATTCGCGGCGCATCTCCGGGTTCTCAGCGAGCCGTTGAATCGCATCGGCTAACGAATCCGGGTCTTTCTCTGGAACGAGGAGGCCACTGACATTGGTCTCGATTAACTCTGGCAATCCGAGAATGTTGGTCGAAACAACCGGTAATTGACAGAACATCGCTTCCATCAATGCAACGGGAATTCCATCCCGCCAGCCATCATCCGATACGACACAGGGCAAAACGAATATATCGGCGGCTTTGAGTTCTCGACGAACATCTTCGTGATGCAATGCACCCACAAGATTCACGTTGTCATCAAGGTGTAACTCGCTAATCAGGTTCTGCAAGCTTTCTCGCTCGGCGCCACCACCGACGATTGTACAATCGAATGCGAAACCATTGCTTTTTAGGCGCGCGAGGGCCGGAATTAAGATATGAAAACCCTTTCGTTTATTTAGCTGGCCTACGCTGACGATTCGAAGCGATGACCCGAGGGTACCGCCGGAACTGGTTCGCAAATTTGTGTCTGGGTCTATTCCACAGTGAATGATGTGAATCTTGTCAGAATATTTTTGACCGTACGTCTTGATGACATAATTTTTGTTAAAGTCGGAAATCGAAACGCAAAACTTACATGATTCCAATTTCCTTTGAAACGCGATCGGATCGAGCCATATCATCGACGCGTGCATCGTAAAGGAATACGGAAGCCCGGCCAATTCTGCGAGAAACATCCCGAGCGACGTAGGTCCATTTATGAAGTGACAATGTATGTGGTCCGGCATGTCACTCTTAAGTCGGCGCAGCAAAAACGTCGATTCTATCAAGTGATAAGCGAGTCTAAAGTAGTCTCTCGGGAACTTCGCAGGCCGCGCGGAGATTACCCACCAGCAACATCTCAGAGTACGCACTGGCTTCGTCAGGAGCGCCAGAAAAAAGGAAACCAATTTGGGCGTCAAGCCCGCCTGATCGAGGTAAAGAGTTGAATTTCGGAGTTCACGAGCTTCTGACGATATGCTCTTGTCGTCCGGAGTATTCATCGACACAGTGTCGATCTTGAGCCCACCATGCCTTAATCGAAAAATCTCGTTATAAATAAACGTTACAGTCAAAGCTGGCAACGTCGCAGTAATGTAGAGAATTCTATCCATCGGGGTTCCGCAATTCTTTAATGATCGGCCACATTTAATACGCTTCGCCGCCGAATATCGACGTACCTGGACCTTCGTATTTCAGCCGGACATTATAACGCATGGATAGGTCAAATAGCTGCTGACTGGTTCACGGCTATGGACCAAATCACGGTCACACTTTCGAGTGTTTTCGCAACTGTTGGCAGCGGCGGTAGCTTCTACTGTCCGCTGAAACCAGACACCGGTTTTGGACTCACCGTCGTCCGGTCCACCGGTGGCAGCGCAACGTCGGCGCGTACGATTTCCACCATATGCAGCGTCACACTCGTTGTCGCACGAATTGTTATGTCAGCGCCCTGATTTCCTGACATTCCTGCCGCAGGGACATCTACCTCGACAGTGCGCCAAACGCCGGACCCTCCTCCGTCGATTGTCTGTGACGCTGAACCTGGAACTTCGATACCGAATTTCGGATTACCGGAATTGAAATACGTTATTCTAAGCCGAATGTTTTCGGACTCAATGTGCCGCGCCAGGCGGTCCTCAACCTGGAAGCGCATAAGGCCGCCGGCGGGAACGCGGCGCGCCCAGGCACCATGCCTCTGCCAATCTGGCCCGACGGTTTCAAGCACATCGTTGGCATCACCGCTCATGCGTGACATTAGAAACGTATAATCTCCGAGCAGGTACTGGTCTCCCTCGCGAAGCGCAACCCAGGCCCCGGGGGAAAATTCAGCAGCACTGCGCGTCTGGAAGCCAGCGTAACGGTTGCCAAACTCAAACGCGGCATCATATTCAGCGTCAACATGTCGCTCCAGGTCGGACCCATACACAGAGATGAACGTAACGCCGGCGTGGAGGTCACTCAGTATTCGCCAATAGTTCCACTGTGGCGGTGGCTGCTCACCCCGACTTCCTTTCGTAGAACTCGAATAGGGCTCAGCATAAACAGGCGTATCACCCTGGCGACCGAATTCGATGTGCTTCAGGTATTTTCGCTCGGTACTGCGACTAGTTGGTTCCGGCAAGCTTGATGTGTGCACCAAGCCCATTGTGCCCTGCTCAATCGCATTTTCCACGACTGCTGGCAAATTGTTGTCATTGCTAATCAAGACTATTGTTCGGACAAATACAAGAAAATCAGGGACGAACAAATCATAGTAAGACTGGGCTACAAAGCGTTTGTATTCTTCGTTTACGGTATCTGAGTAAGGAACAAAAGTTACGCCGGGTGGGATCGTCCATTGATTTTGAGGCCGATACCTTTCTTCGACTCCCGAATGTTCCGTGCCAAGAGCATTTAGATTGAGTCGTATCGAGTACACAGAGTCTCGATTCGGAGATGCACGCAAATGATTGTTGAACGCCGTCAGCAATTCTTTATATCGCTGCATGTAGGTTGGATGCCAATACTGAAGCGAGCCCTTCTCATCATGTACGCCGAGCCCTAGACGTTGCGGATGATAAGGAACCTCATCAAACAGGAAATCCGGTTTAAAACTCCCCCGTATCGCGACGGTTAACGGTTTGCCAAGACTAGCGTATCGCTCCAGTGCGTTGTCAATTTCGGTGAAGTCAAACTCCCCAGGCGCCGGATTGACGTCAATCCACTCCGGTGTAATGTAGCCACCGCGCACTTGCGGCATCGAGTCGACCGCGTAACTTCCCCAGATCTTGTGAATTCCCCAATCAGCGGGATCAGTACCGGCCAATGACAGGCTTGGTATGCAGGCGAGCAGCATCAGAATAGCCGATATAATCACACTGACGAGAGGTCGGCATTTAGTTGGCATGAGAGATTCGACCCGAGTGAGTACATTGATTAGTCGTATACATCGTACAGGCTGTTGCTGTCGAAAACGTGACATACGTCACGCTTTAATTAGTGACACAGTTCAAATTTTGTTAAATATTTTTCGATCAGTGCGAGTCTCCAGCAGGCGGCTAGTACCCCTGCCGTTCTTTCAATAATACATACATCTTTTCGCACATAGCCTCTATATCCGGATCAAGATGAGATTCGCTTCTACCTACCGATCGCGCGTGGATACTCGAAGTCATGCGGCGATCATAAGCGCAATCGATAAACCGACAAATCACATCCATAACCTTCTCAGGCATCGATACTAGGTCTTCATAGGCTAATGTTAGCACGCGCGCGTCGTTATCCAGGCCTTGCTCAAAATAGAGCGAGTTTCTGATATACCAGAAGAGGCCAGCCGCAGAATGCGGTGACATCGTTTGAAAGTCGTATTTTCGAAGAAGACTCAAGCTGCTCTCACTCAGTCCTTGCGCTTGCCAGCTGTCAAGCCGTTCACCCCGCACAAACGCAGACAGAAACTCTAGATTGTTGGATCGAAACCGCGCGACGGCGGAGTTGGCCCGATCTGCAGCACGCCGATACACCCAAATGACTACGGCGTTAGGGACGATCTCCAATAGCTCTCTGGCCCGGTGCGATTCGGTAAGTGGCTTGAACACGACTGCTTTACTGCGCGATCCCCGTACGACGGCGGCGACAGTCTCGTTGTCCTTGAGCCGCCAGTCTTTCATGGCCGCCGACGCCTCGCCGTATACCTCCAGCTCTGCAGATTCATTGAGACACCTAATGAGCATGGTCGTCCCGGATCTCTGAGCGCCAAGCACGAAGACCGCCTTTGCATTTGGCGAGCAATTATTCCGAAACTGCCATAGCCGCTTGCGAGCCGCTACACGGCTTCGCTCGAGAAAACGGGTCAATTTGGACATGAGATTATCTGCTTGGCCAGTTGGAATGCCTGATGATCAAGGTACCGGCAGGCGATTATCCACAACCGCGACGTTGGGTCAACCTTGACTAGTATTGCTCACCGAGACACCTGTCGAGTGCTCGGCCGTACTGGAATGGTCCCGGCAAAATCCGTACCATTCATTACCCTGTCGTTTTACAAGTGATATCGTGACAATCAACCCTCTCCGTCTGCTCTTGCGCAGCTCTTATTACCAGCGTCGGGTGCTCGCCCCTCAGATTGCAGGATCCGATGATCTCGGGCGGGCCGTTAGTATCATCAGTTCTCGCTGGCCTGAGACAGTAAAGGACCGGGAATGCGAAGATTCGCCTATCTTTCTCTTCTCCGCCGGATGGGGATCAGGCTCCACACTCATACAACGGTTGATATCCTCCGATAAGAACACGTTGATCTGGGGCGAACCACATGATCACGGAATTGCAATACACCGTTTAGCTGAAATGCTAGTTCCCGTGAATGATAAGTGGCCGCTCAATAACTATTTTCAACTGCCTGACAACTCGAAGCCAATTCAGGAGCAGTGGATCGCAAATTTTTCGCCGCCTGTTGTCGCACTACAAGCGGCGCACAGAAGTTTTCTCCAACGCTGGCTTCGTGATCCAGCATCTTCGTCTGGACGAAACCGATGGGGAATAAAGGAAGTCCGGCTAACTGCCGATCACGCACGGTACCTGAAGTGGCTATTCCCGCGCGCCAAATTTATTTTCCTATATCGTGACGTGCTTGACTCATACCGCTCATGCAAAGACGTCAAATGGCTAAGTGTCTGGCCGGATTACCCGGTAGGTAAGCCGACGGCTTTTGCGCATCATTGGAAGCACCTACTGCAGGGATTCATCAAACACGCCGATGAGCTCAACGCGTTGCTAATTCGATATGAAGACTTCGTGTCTGGAAAGACCGCACCTGGTCTGATCGCCGACCATCTGGACCTTCCAACAATGGATGAATCAGCTATCAAGGTCAGAGTCGGCGCACGCGCCAAGCGAAACAAGAGCTTAACTTACATCGAGACTGCGGTAATACGAGCGATCACGGATGACCTTCGGTCAAAACTGGACTATTGCTAGGGCCGCCTCGTACGCGATTGGGTTTCATCCGGACGTTGTGTCGGCTCCCATCGAGATCTCACCGCCTCAGTTTCCGCCGCGCTCTCCTTGCGACTTGTTGCAAGGAGACTACAGGTCGATAAAAACAGGGCGAACAATACGAATAGATAGTTTTGGTAGTCCAGCAAGCCTTCACGCAAGAATTCGATCCGTAACTGCGATACCGCAAATACGCTCAGAATTACCAGCCCTATTCGGGGCAAAGATGAAAGGGTCTCGTGTGAACTCCGTATCCGTTTTGCGGCCACGAGCCTTGACGACATCGACCAAAAAAATACTACCCACGATGCGATCCCGATAATTCCGGTTGTAAACATAATATGAAGCGCGAGGTTATGCGCATGAAGCATGTAAGGAATGTCTGCTACCAAATTTTCTGGCGTACTGATGAAAAGTTTCGGGCCGTGGCCAAGAATGGGCGCATCCTGAATACGTTCCCATACGGTTGGCCAAACCGCAGCACGTGTATCCGGAACGCCACCTTCGATCGACGTTCCTTCGAGTCGATCAAACAGCATTCCGTATTCGGTGAAATTCACCAGGATAATTCCGACGAGCGCAAAAATAGTCGCTCCGCCAACGAATATCTTAGCCACCCGGGCGAGGCCAAGTTCTCGCCGGAACACACCAAGAAACAGCAGAGCCCCAAAGACGATTGTTACAAACCCACCGCGGTTGCCGGTTGCGATAAGGAACAATACGTTCAAAGTCATTATTAGAACTACCGCGTGCCGAACATGGCGTGCGGCGCTCTGGATCAGGATGCGCCCCAGTAAAACACACTGAATTGTCAGGTATTCAGCCGTCGCCGCTGTTGCTTTGAAAGGACCGACGAGCCGCCCATCTTTGCGAATCGGATTCATCGACAGCTCCTGAATCCCGAAAAGCGTTACCCGCGTTTGTCCGGCAATAAACTGAATCGCACAATAAATGAGCACCAAGACATTCAGAGCAAGCAGCACCTTGAAGACAAACTGCCAGTCCCGGGTCCGCAACACGAAGTTGTAAACTATGTAGAACAACAGAATATTGGAGAAGAAACCGAAGATATACAGGACATGTTGGAGTCGTGCCGCCGGATGTGATTGCGAAAATGCGAGTAGAAAAGAGAAAAGCACCAATAGAATGGGCAGTAGAAACGGCAATCGCGCTATTCGACCCTGCAACAGGAACGCAAATGCCGCGATATAAACGAGAACGGTATTAATGGTTCCGTACTTGGAATCAATCAACTGAAACGGAATCATCAATAGTATGAAACCAACGCTTGCACGTTCAGGCAACCGAAACAACAGAATAAAATAGGCAATTCCGGCGAGCGCCGAAATTATTAGCTGCGCGTATTGCGAGTCAGAAAAGTCCATTAGATTTGTTCAGGCTCTAGTCGGAAAAGTCTTGTGTTGGAATCGGCATTGCGGAATCGACTGAATAAGCAGAAACCCCAAAAATTTCAAGTACACGATGGACATCATCTTGCTGTTGTTCGCTCAGGTAAGATTGCCACGAAAGCACGAGCTTCTCGGCGGACGCCTTTTGCCCCATCTGATAGCTTGCCTGTTGCGACGGGCGCTCTAGAGTCTGCTCGTCCGGCACATTCGACAACTGCAACGCAGTCACCAAGTTATCCCAGGCGCCTTCTTGTCGTGTCACCAGGTTTTCATAGAATGCGAGATGAGGATCATGACCCGAACGCTCCAGATGGGGCACATTCTCGATGCACCAAATCGCAGTATGAACCTCTGCCATAGACTTCAAATCGGCCAATTGTGGCGCAACGCTGGCGAGATAGTCCTGTACTAGCTTGGGCTGGTCAAGATATCGATCGAGCAGTTGCCGAATTGAGCGCTTATTCCATTCCTGTCCTGAACGTCTGCACACGGATGCCAGGACAGCGCAAGGATGTCGCACGATAATTGCTGAGCGGTAGCCATACTCTCTTTGCATCCAGCGGGCCAGGAGATTAGCCCGTATGAATTTGATGACTCTCGGCAAACCCACCTGACGACGATATATTAACCATCGACGGTAAGTCCGTCGGTATTGTACAGCCGTATCCTTTATACCTCTTTTCGTAAGAATCGTCCGGGGGTGCGGAAACAAGCGGTCCGGGCGCGTGCGTAGTCCGGGCCACAAACCCGCGTTTGTTCCTTCGATGATGCCATCAAGAAACACTCGCAATTCCGCGCAAGTTTCTTCAGCACGCACATAACGATTCGCGAATTCGTACGCACCGCGAACCGCCTGCGGATGTAGTGGTTCGAATACCGTACCAAGACCGTTTGATTCAGCGATAGCGTCCTGGACCCACGTCGTACCGCTTCGTCCGGAACCAAAGACAAATACCTGCCGGGTTTTCGAAGCTGCCAACGGAGGTTCAGGTGCTGTATTCAGGAATTTTTGCAAATCAGATCTACAGGTCTCGCTGACCAACGATAGACGCGAAGGCCATACTTTAGGTCGACGGCATCGGCAGTCGCGTATCTCTCAATCACATCAGCGACAGCATTGTTGACTCTGGTTCGGTTTCTCCACGCAGGCGCGTGCACTATGACAACGCCACTCGGGTTGCACGCAATAACCTGCTGCATGTCCGCTACGTCTGCGATGGCAACTCGACCTGTGCGCGGATCCAGTCCATCTTCGCTTCTCAAGCTATTGATGTCGGCGAGAGTCGTCGCGTTCAAAACAATATCAACATCTCCCAGATAATAAATTGATTGTAATGGCTGGCTGCTGACCGTAACCGCGACGGAGTCTGCGATTTTCCTCAGGTCCTCGCTCGCAGCAGACCAATCCGTTGCATAACGGTCCCAGTATACTGGAGGCTTTGTTGGTCGAGCCAGAATCATTCGAACGCCGGTTTCGACAGCTGGCGTCGTTGCCAAAATGAAAGCGGCGACACTTGACAACAAAATGAGTGCGGCGACGCTCTTCCCATTATCTGAAAACAGCGGCGTAGCAATCTGGCCAAAGCCATCACGAATTCTTGCATGAAGGATCCGACCCATCGAATCCAAACCCACACCCAATAATATCAGCATGAAGGGGATGGCATAAAAAATGAACCGTTCTGCTCTCATGCCACCGAAAGATTGCGCAAAAAAAGCGACCAAGAAAATACTCGCACAAAACGAAGCCGGAACCGGTTTCGCCATCAACGCTGCGATTAATGCCACCGGCAACAAACTCCAAAGTACTGCCAGCTGGGCGTTGAAGTGTCGATGATAGTAAAGGGGTCCGTCGCCTGTATTCCACATTGCCGACGATCGGTATACTCCCATCAAGTCAGCGATGAGCTCTCGCCCGAGAACGGCTGAAATAAGAATTACCGCTGCGCCAGCAAGGGCTGCGACTAGTCCTGGCCAACCGCGCGGCATCCGATCCTTCAGCCAGCTCGAGTTGAGTACGAGTAACCAGAGGGCTATACCTCCAACGCCAATCAACGTTGTAATCTGCAGGTGCAAGCCGAGAAAGAGGAGCACAACAATCGCAAGAATCAGAAAGATTCGTCGCTGGCCGTCCATGCCTGATCGGGCGAGTGAATAACTGGCGCACGCGAGTAGAAAAAAAACCAGTGCGTGCAGCGAGTAAAAACGTATGTGCTGGGACAAGAATATCGCACCCGGCAAAATCGCGAGCAATCCCGAAGCGATAATCGCTGAACTTAGACTAAAATTCAGAGCAGTCCATGCGAATACGGCCGTGACGAGAAGTGCGCCAATCAGTGCGCCCAGAATACGGACAGAATTTACGCTTCCATCGCTCTGCGATTGAACAAAACCAACGAGTCGTGTGAAGATGGATGCCCGATGATACTCACCATCGGCGATCGAAAGTATCCCGCTATCGACCCAAGACTTGCCTGCAATCAGGTGGTAGAGCTCATCCGTTATCGGTTGATGTTCCAGGTTGGACAACCTGATCCCCACCGCAAAAACGAATACAACTGCCACATAAGCCAACAAGCGTCCCAGAGGAATCGCACTACTGTCGTGCATTGCTCTCATAACTCGTACCTTTTCAATGGCTTTCGTCGTGCGCAATTTGAAACGACGTATTGCTGTGCGGCCGCACCGGCAGATTCTAGCATAGCAATCCGGCAGTTCTGTGATGTACATATCAAGCTGGCATTGGATTGCGACCGGCATGAAATGGTCCAATTCGCTGTAGACGGCACTACTTGCGGCAGCTATTCTCCCGCCAAACCAGTAACAGAATGTTCACCAGATATTGAATAAACCACTCATATACATCGGCGCCATACGTCGATCGGGCTCGACGATGTTGTGTGAGGCACTGACTCAGCTGCCTCATTCACTGGTATTTAACGAACCGAATATCGCTTCTGACCAGTTCGTCATTCGCCCCCATGAAGCCGCGCTACTACGCAGTATCGATATCGAGCTTGACGATTTCGTGCGTCGCTGGTCGATGTTCGGCCGTCGATTTCTGTTTCGCGGTGTGAGGACTAAGCTGTTTCCGCAAATCGCCCGCGACATCAGCCAAATCGGCATCAAGGAAATATTTCATGCAAACTGGCGGCGAATCGAAGCCGCATTTCCGGATCTCCGGATTGTGCTCACCGCCCGCGACCCGCGTGACATATACCTGTCACTCAAGAACCGTTACGAAGCGGGCACAGCGATTTGGGATGGAGTATTCTCACCTGAGCGAGTGGCCGAGTCCCTGAATGAGGAGTTTGGCTACCAGAAGCAGATGCAAGACACACATAGCGTGCTCCAGGTTCGCTATGAAGATTTGTGTCTCGATTCGGCGATTCTGACGAGCGTGCTCGATTTCGTCGGCAGTGAAATCCATGAAGTCGGGCGACTTGGTGGTTTTCTGGAATCTGACAGCAAGCGTATTGAAGAAAGCGAGCTGCATGGCGGAAAAATTACAGACAAAAGGGTCGCTCGGTGGCGATTCGAACCCGATAAAGGCAGAGTTCGTCAAGCGCATCGAGTCTACGAATTGATGCCGGAATACTGTGATTTTTGGGGCTACACTGAATAGTATCCGCTTAATTCAGTTCTCTTTCCGGCCAGCGCTCGCGCCCCAGCATGCACCGGCAAATCCACAACGTACCGAAAAGATAAGCAAACCCAAAGATCAGCGGTACGAACATCGCCCCGACGGCAATAAGTGTCACGAAGGGACCCGTGTCGCCGAGATAGCGTACGTCGATTAACCACACCAGTAACCCGCTGACCACTGCTCCTGACAATAGCCGACCGAGCGTCGACCAGTCCTGAAGGCGACCGAACGGAATCTGCATTACGAACGCCGCACGGCGAAAGTTGAAAAGCCTGGTAACAAGCGTACCGACAAGCCCTCCCAATGCGACACCGGGCAGCCCGAACGTCATTGCGCCTGCATAGCTCAGCACAGCTGAAGCCAGCAGTACGCCAGCGCTCACCTTGGCTACGAACGATCCCTGTTCGTAGACGATCAAGACTGTCGCCAGCTCGACACTCATCAATATCATTGCCAGCGAGTACACACGAATTATGGGGACTGCCTCCAGGTATTTGTCGGTAAACAAGACCTCGACCAACGGCGCCGCGAACAGCCAGATATAAACCACCGCGGGATAAACCAAAAAGCAAATAACCAAGTTTCCGCGGTTATTGAGCTCCAGCGACCGTGACACGTCGCCGGTTGCATGTGTTTTGCTCATCTTGGGGATAAGAACATTTCCGACAGATTTTCGCAGCAGCCGCAAGATCGAATTGAAGCTTCCGGCAATAGCGAACATCGCGAGTGCTTCCGGGATGAAGAATCCAACAACCAGCCATTGCTCGATCCGCCCGCGCGCTTGAGCAAGGATGCCGGAAAGACCGAACGGAAATGCAAATTTCATTTGTCTGCGCATTCCCGCCCATCGAAGAGACTGCAACCGGCTGCCGTACCGGGTCGCACCGTAATAGACGAGTAGCACCATCTGTGCCGCTGCGAAGAAAAGAAGTGCTATAAAAATGCTCTCCAGATCGCGCGTGAACCACGCAGTCGCAGTAATCAATACTGCGCGCAAGAGCGACAAGCAAATTATTGCCCGGGCCTGCCAACGAATGTCACCATCCGCATTTGGTAAAGTGAGTATTATCGACGACACGACCCAGAGAAACGCGAAAGCACCGAGTAGAGCATCTCTTTCAGTGAGCGCCCGAATCTGATCAGGCAACCAACTCTCGCCACTGGCTAGAGCCGCGGCGACGGGTAAGCTGACGATTGACAGAAACATTATTGTTTGACTAACGAAAGCTGCTCGTTCAACCGGTTCGGAGCGCGGCAAGAAATACAGCAAACTGCGCACCATGCCCATAGGCAGCAATAGGGTCAGGCTGTTGCCTACCAGCCAAAACAGTCGATACTGACCAAAGTCCGTAGGTGAAATCAATCGAACGAGCACCATCGGTACCAGCAGTCGCAATCCGGCTTCAAATGCGTTAGCTAACGATAACCGCAACACTTCGCCGCGCGTACCTTGAATGCTTGTCATGGGTAGTTGTGTTTCCGTGATCGAGCGTGCTGCCATGATGCCGATATCAAACAATAATTGGAATCGGGCGTCCGCAATGCGGCGGGGAGGAACGTCTGGTCCGAAAGGATGCAGTGCCGCTTTCGGAAATCGGTGTTCGCCTGGAAGCCCATTTGTGGATTTTGGTAAATATGCGACCCCATCTCTCCCAAAACTGCTAACGTATCGCTGTAACAGCGACTTAGGGAGGATTCCTGAGTGAATATTCTCTTGAGTAAGTCGGTTATGGTAGGGCAGCGCCTAAGCGAAAAAGATTAAGAAAGGCGCCGGTAATCTGTGACGCAAGTCACAGTTTTATAGCCAATTTCAAGGATAGTGTCACAGAACAAGGTGTAGTGTTTGCCTGCTGCCAATTAAGAAGAATCAAAACCTGAGCAGCCCGCCTCGCGCCAAATTACAAAAAAATTGAGACTTCAATGGCGGGCACCTATCCCAATGTTGGAAAAAAACAACACTATAACTAACAGGTATTATTATGAAAAAGAGCGCTAATTCTTGTCCAGATAACCAGAATCCTGGGATATTCACGACGCGCAAGTCAGGTGGTTTCGTCCGCTCCGGTATTGCCGGCTGGGTGGCCACTTTGGGCGTCCTGATCGTGGCACTCCCGGCTATTTCCGCGTTACAGGGAAATACGACCGTCGGCGACGTCAGTAGCGACGAAAATCGCACCCGTTCGGCTGCGATCGGCGACTTGAATGGCGACGGATTTCCCGATCTCGTGGTTGCAAATGAATCCGCGCAGCGAAATCAGATCTACTTTGGCGACGGCCTGGGCGGCTTCGGAGCAGCGGTCGACCTGGACAATCGGCAGGAAGTTACGGACTCAGTCGATCTTGCGGACGTTGACAATGACGGAGACCTTGATCTGGTGATCGGCAACCGCTCGACGACACAAGACAATCGCCTTTACACAAATAACGGCTCGGGTATTTTTCAGGCCAGAAATACGGCGGTCAACGACAGCACCTTTACGAGCCGCCAAACGAGTTCAGTTCGGTTCGCCGACCTCAACCAGGACGGCGATCCAGACATCGTCGTTGCCAATCGCAACTCGCGAAACGTTGTCTTACTTGGCAATCCGGCAGCGGGCGTATTCGGGTTCCCAACTAACGACGATCTCGCTAACTCAGGTCAAACGGACTCCAGTTCAGTGGCCGTTGGCGATCTGAATGGCGATGGTGTGCCTGAGATTGTGGTTGCGAATCGTCAAAATGCGAGAAACGATTTGTACATTAACA
>CAYWYT010000002.1:0-35926 GCA_964462665.1 uncultured Woeseiaceae bacterium
TAAGCGAGCTGGCCTACACCGACGAAACCTTTATTGATCAGGCTAAGGTGGGAGTTTTGTTTGCGTCAATAGCAGCTGGAGTGCTTGGGGCGCTGGTTCTTCACTTCACCTTGCCCAAACGTGCTGACTGAG
Organism: uncultured Woeseiaceae bacterium; assembly: GCA_964462665.1. GTDB lineage: Bacteria > Pseudomonadota > Gammaproteobacteria > Steroidobacterales > Woeseiaceae > UBA1847. Next base: position 133 of record CAYWYT010000002.1, read on the forward strand.
GCGGAGCTCGACGAGCAGCACCGAATGAGTAATCTGACGCACTACCTGCGGCGGCAATCGAACTCCAGCGAAGCGAAATTCTGCACATATGCGGGAGCGGCAGCGGCGTCTCTGCCGACGATGCCTTTGCCTATTTCGGTTCCCTCTCCGGACCTGTATTGCATCCATTCTCCAATTCGGATGTCTTCGCCGATGCGATAGGTTGGACGCACTGACCAGCGGTAGGTTTGGCAAGGGTCGAGCTCGTAGACCAATGTGTGCTGAGTTTCCGAAATTTGTTTCATTTCATAGACCATTCGATGCGCATCGTATATCTCAACATCATAAAAAGTATTGGCAGCGTTGATTGCGTCAGTCCACGTTCCGTACGCATCGTCGCCAAGTAACTTCAGATCCCACGCCAGGGTGGGAGTTGCGGTTTTTGTGCTGCCTTTCCAATCATTCTTTCGTTCCAGGTCAATGTCGTCAGACTCGACTGGATGCAACTCGTGCCTGAGCTCAATTTTGGCGAAAGAGTCAGCGGTAATTTCACGCCCAAGATAGTGTCGCGCAAAATTGGCAAAATCTTGCCACAAGGCATTGTCATTTTCGGTCCACTCTTCCAAGGATGCTCGGTCCTGATAGCGAATCGTAGTTTCGTACAGTTTCGTGCCGCTGGACACGGACTCCAATGACAGAGTCGCCGCCGCAGTCAGGATCGCCTCTTTCTTCTGTACATCAATGGTTACATCTTTGATGCTGACGTACAGAACGGTGTCTGCGTCTTCTGGTAGCGGCGTGCTTGCGGAGAATAATTTGGACTCCAGCTCGGGCAGTCTTTGCAAGCCGCGGTAAACATCTAGCGCCAGGCCATCATTGATCAATGTTCTGTTGTTGGCTTTGGCAAGATCATCGGTCATTGCATCGCGTAAATCCTGGATATCCCGTTGCGCTTTTCCCGTTATCCCACCGACTATTGCGCCGGGCAATGTCAGGATCGGAAACGGAAAACTAACGTTGACGGGGCCAACCTGTGCGGACGGACTTCCCGCGGCTGCTCCGGCACCGATGCCACCCGCTAACCCAGGTGTTGATTTTTCGTAGCTGCCGGTAATTTCCTGGTCAATCGCACTTGCTCCGCCGACAACGACAACATTGTTTACCGAAGTGCGCAGCGACTCTGCCATGTGCGTCGGCTCTTCTTGTGCCGTAGCTGTGCCAACCAGCACAAGGGCGGCGAATGAGCTTGAAATGCAACTCAGTTTTCGGCTTGGCCACTGCGCAATCATGGTGTTTCTCCGGTTGGCGAATTAGGCGAAATACGGGTCTTGGATTGTAGCAATATCCCGATTTGGGAGATAACGCACACTTTATCCGGCAATGTCGTTGATTGGAGACGCATATGTCCTTGTCGAGGCAGTGGCTGTTTGTTTAGCTAGGGACTTCGCCGGGAACAAGCAGAGAGACTCGGATGCAAACAATCAAATTTCTCGCAATTGCCGTCGTAATTGCGCTCGCTCCAACCCTTGTAGTGGCCGATGTTGTGGTATCGCATTTTGAGCCATTGCAACAGACACTCATATCTAAGACCGATAAGAATGAGCATAGTTTCAGCTCTAAGTTGTCGACACCAGGGTCAGTTTCTATGCGCTTCGAGGCGCTGGGCAGGAGCTTCGATTTGCAACTGGTGCCGAATGACCGAATCGTGTCTGGTCTTCAATCTGATCTCACGATGTCTCAGGTCGAAGTGTACCGCGGTCAATTGGCGAACAATCCACAATCGTGGGCAAGAATCGTAGTGTTCGATGGCATGCCGCGCGGGATGATCTGGGATGGCGTGGAAATGTATGCCGTCGAAGCGCCGGATGACAGCACGCTGCCGATCGATGCGCCGGTCATGTATCGCCTCGCAGATGCTTTTGTTGTATCTGGCACCATGAGTTGCGGCTCTGACTTCTTAACGGGTAGTGCCGCGGCCATCATGAAGGAAATCGGGAGCGCGACGAAGGTCGCGATTGCTCGGGCTCCAGGGGCAGTCTCGGAGATCACGATGAGCGCTATCGGCGATTTCGAGTTCACCGATGCACGCGGTGGCGATAGCGCTGCGGTTGCCGCGATTACGACGCGTCTGAATAACGTCGATGGTTTTTTCAGTGAGCAGGTCGGCGTTCAGATTAATGTTGACCTCATCGAAACTCATAGCGATTCGGCCGACCCGTTTGGTGACACGCTAGTGGCCGGCGATTTGCTCGACGAGGTCTCGGAGTACCGCCTGCAATCCTCCAGTCACAACAGTCGTGGACTAACGCACCTGTATACCGGCAGGAATCTCGATACGACAACAGTGGGCATCGCCTGGCGCGGCGTACTTTGTGAAAACTACTTTGGCGCGGGACTGAGTGAAGGCAACGCTGGTGCGACCAACGATAGTCTAATCGCGGCACACGAAATCGGGCACAACTTCGGTGCTGAGCATGACGGTGCGCCGCTAACGCCATGCGAAGCAGATACGGGTGCATTCATCATGTCGGCTTCGATTAATGGCAGCCAACAATTCTCGGCGTGCAGCATCGCAATTATGCAGGCCGAGGCAGCCGCCGCTGCCTGCGTAGCCGCGCTTCCGGCAGTAGATGTCAGCGTCCAGCCGGCAGGGCAGATTAGTAACGTATTGCTCGGCGCGGCGACCGACTTCGAATACAAAGTGGCCAGCAACGGTACGCTGGATGCGGCCGGAGTTCTCGTCAACTTCTCTATACCCAGTTTACTGACCCTCGATACTGTCGCGACTTCTGCTGGAACGTGTAGCAACGGTGCTGGAGTTGTCGACTGTGATTTGGGAGATATGGTGGGCCTCAGTAGTGCTTCGATTACGCTATCAGTAACGCCGAATGCTCTGGGTAATGGCACGTTGACCGCGAGCGTAACTACTACTGATACGGACGAAAGGCCAATCAATAATCAGGATTCTGTACAGCTGTCCGTTGATCCAGCCGTGAATCTGGTGGCAAGTACGCCGACATCGGCGGCTGTATTCATCAACGAAAGTACCGCTGTCAGTGTGACTCTGAACAACACGTCGGTGATTGATGCGACCAACGCAACTGCAAGTATCACTCTGGAAAATGGTCTGCGGGCCAACTCCGCGACCTGGTCCATCGGCTCTTGTACTGTTGCGGCGCAACAAGTCGACTGTCAGGCGAGCACTTTCGCTGCCCAGACAAGTTCAGTGCTCACCATCAATGCGACGGGTGTAAGTAACGGCAGAAAGGATGTCACGGTTGTGCTGGCTTCGACAGAGGCCGACACGAATCCTGACGATAACTCAATAGTTGGTGAGGTCAGGGTTGTCACACCAGATGCGGAGAAAGACGACGGCGGCGGTGCAACAAGCCCGCTGCTGATATTGTTGTCGTTAGTCGCGTTGTTATCGGCAAGAAGGCGGCAAGTACGATCGTGAGATGCGACCGCCGCTCGCGCAGGTCCAGCTTACGCTGCCATTAGTGCGAGTTGCAGTAAACGTCACAACGCCACCGCTGATCAGAGCATTGGCCTGATTGCCATACAGAATCGAAATAACATTTTCGTTGACCGCAATTGAGTCGACATAGCGCCCCGCATATCCGTCTGGCGGTGGTAGCGCCGCTGCATCGTTGTCGCTAGGGTAAGTACCGTTGTCATTTTGGTATGCGGCGACCGCAAGAGTGAGTGGCCCGGTCAGTGCCAGACCTTCCGCAATCTGCGCGCGAATGGAATAGCTCTGGTACGCCGGCAGGGCAATCGCGGTCAATACGCCGATAATCGCCGTCACCGTCATCAGTTCTATCATTGTAAATGCTTGTTGCGTTCTCTTCATGGCGCGCTAACCTGCAACTTCGATATAGACATGTTCGCGTTTAGTTAAATCAGTTTCATCCGAGCAATTCACACTTTGGGCAGGAAAACCGGTGGTTACACAGGAACGGGCAGAAATCTTGGTACTCGGTGCGGGCCTCGCCGGGATAGCGACAAGCTACTATTTGTGCACGAAGTACAGACAGGCATCAGTGCTGCTCGTCGATTGCAGGCCGCCAATGAGCTACACAAGTGCCCAATCTGGCGATAATTATCGAAATTGGTGGCCACACCCCACGATGACGGCATTCACCAATACAAGTATCGATCTGATGGAGCAGATCGCGCGCGACTCGTCGAATGTCCTCAATATGACAAGGCGCGGATACCTGCTTGCAACGCGCACCAGAGATATCGACACGATGATCGACAGCCTGCGCGTCGGCTACAAACACTCGCCAGTCGACTCGATCCGCGTGCACGAAGAGCCTAATCCGTCATCCTACGTTGATGCAATTTCGTCAGATTGGGAATCGGCACCCAGAGGTGTGGACGTGCTGTCCAATCAAGAGCTGATTCGAAGCAAGTTTGCATCGCTTAGTCATGCGGTTAGAAACGTCTTGCATGTTCGCCGAGCAGGCGACATCAGTGGTCAGCAACTCGGTCAATACATGCTTGAGAAAATTAAGGAAGCAAAAGGGCGGAGACTTTCGGGCGAGATTCGAAGTATCGATCGCGGTCATCAATATATTGTTGAAGTCGAGGGAGCGAATGGGACGCAACACATCGCTGCTGACGTTATTGTCAATGCGGCAGGGCCGTTCGCGGCAAAACTGGCAGCGATGATTGGCGTCGAACTACCCATTGAGAATATCTATCATCAAAAAATCGCTTTTAACGACAAAGAAGCTGTCATTCCGAGAAAGCTGCCATTTTCTTGCGACCTGGATGGCATAGCGTTTGATTGGAGTGACGAAGATCGTGCGTTGCTGGCGGAGGACAAAGAAACGGCCTGGTTAACAGGAGAGCTTCCAGGAGGAGCCCACTGTCGACCGGAAGGCGGTGACAATAGTACGTGGATCAAGTTGGGTTGGGCATACAACAAGAATTCAAGTGAGCCACAAGAAGACTTGGCGAATGAGCCGCTAAAAAATCCGCAATTTCCCGAGATAGCGATGCGTGCGGCCGCGAGACTTAACCCCTCGCTACAGGTCTATGTCGACAATTTCCCGAGTCAGTTTGTGCACTACGGTGGTTACTACCCAATGACTCGGGAAAACTGGCCGTTGGTTGGGCCGCTCGGCGTTGAGGGCTCCTATGTTGTGGGCGCGTTATCGGGTTTTGGCAGTATGTCGGCCTGCGCTGCGGGTGCTATGTGCGCCGCGTGGATTACGGGCGATGAGCTGCCTGACTATGCGAATCAGCTGAGCATGGCGCGCTATGCGAATAAGGAATTAATGGCTGATCTGGAGAATGCTCAGTCGCTGGGCATTCTCTAGCGAATCATAGCGATAACAAATAGTCGCTCATGCGTTTACGCATCGTCTGATCAGGGAGTCGCCCATAGCCGGCGCGGACATTGTCGATTACGTGTTTGACGTCGCTTGTTTCCGTAACAACACATGTCATGGCCGGGTTCGAAAGAATGTACTTGAGCGAAAACTGCGCCCATGACTCGCAATCAAATTCCGCGGTCCATTCCGGAAGCGGTGTGCCACCGACGACTTCGAAGAATGCACCGTCTTCCAGGGCTTTGAATGCCTCCACTCCAATAACAGCAATCCCCTTGTCAATCGCGAGCGGTAATACGCGCTGTTCAGGTTTTTGTTGTGTGATCGAGTAGCCGGTCATCAAAATATCCGGGTTTTCCTCGTTCATAAATTTTTCAAGCGGGCCATAGTCGGACGTTCTGGTCAGGCTGACGCCGATATATCGTACTTTGCCTTCGTCCTTCCATTGTTTGAGTGTCGGCCAGTGGATATCAAGTTCTCGCATGTTGTGCACGAGCAGTGCATCGATGGGGCGCTTGTTCAGATTAGCCACGAGCTTTTCAAGATGGTCGATGCCTGCTTGCTTACCGCTCACCGTAATCTTGCCGAGCAGGAACAGATCGTCTGTAAGTCCCATCTCTTGCAGGATCGGGCCGACAACGGGAACGTCTGGTCGGAAAAATGCGGGTGTGTCCATGACGGTACCGCCAGTATCGACCATCGCTTGAATGACGGATTTCGGCAATTCCTTGCCCTCTGCGGGGAGGTCGATGAATATTCGTGGTGCGCCGAGCCCAACAACAGGCAGATGCTCGTCTGTGCCTGGAATCGCCCGGGTACGCATGCTCTCGTTCGCTAGAACGCCCATAGGCAGTGACGTTGCGGCAGCCAGAGCCGCGCTTTGCGCCAGAAAGGTTCTGCGGCTGATTCCATCAAATATCGGCAATTTCATGCTCCAACTAATTATATCGATAAAAAATCCGTCTGTACTGTCGCAAAATCTATGCGGCATAGCAAATAGACGCAAAGGCCGCCTATGGTTGCCATTCATGCCGAAATTGGTGAAGGTTGCCAGCCTTCCTGGCTAATCGAGACGATAAAATGTCGCGTGTATTGACCCGAATTACGTTATTGATCCTGGTGCTTCCAGCGCTAAGCGCCATTGCCGATGAAGCACCGATTTACATCAAGGCGGGGCAGCTCATTGATGTGCTTGAGAGTAGAACGCTAAGCAATCAAGTCATCGTTATCCAAAACGAGAAAATCGTAAACGTTGCAGATGCTGCGGATGTGTCGATTCCGGATGGCGCTACTGTTATCGATCTTTCAAACAAAAGTGTAATGCCGGGCCTGATAGACATGCATGTGCATCTCACATCGGATCATCGCTTTCACGGCTATCAGGGTTTAGGTATCTCGGTCCCGCGCTCCGCCTTATACGGTGTGCTCAATGCGAGCAAAACGATGAATGCCGGTTTTACAACGGTCCGCAATGTCGGCGCGAGCGGTTACGCAGATGTCGCGTTGCGCGACGCGATCAATGATGGCGAGATCGTCGGGCCACGAATGCGCGTGTCCGGCCCGTCGCTCGGGATTACCGGAGGGCATTGCGACAACAACCTGCTGCCGGTGCAATATCAGGAAAGAAGTGAAGGCGTAGCAGATGGCCCGTGGGAAGTGCGCGCCAAGGTTCGTGAAGTAATCAAGTACGGCGCTGACGTCATCAAGTTCTGCGCAACAGGTGGCGTGCTGTCCAAAGGCGATAGCGTAGGTGACCAACAGTACACGCTCGAAGAAATGCAGGCGCTGGTGGCCGAAGCGCATCAACACAATCGCAAAGTAGCCGCGCATGCTCACGGTGCGGAGGGCATCAAAGCAGCGATTATCGCAGGCGTCGATTCGGTCGAGCACAGCAGCTTGATCGATGACGAAGGAATTCGCCTGGCGAAGGAAAACGGCACATTCCTGGTCTTCGATGTTTACAACGACACTTATATTCTTGAACACGGTGCAGAAGTCGGAATGTTGCAGGAGTCATTAGACAAAGAACGCGCGATCGGTCAGCTGCAACGAGACAACTTTCGGAAAGCATTCGAGGCTGGCGCACGCATGGCATTCGGCAGCGATAGCGCCGTATATCCCCATGGCGACAACGGAAAACAGTTCGCATACATGGTGCAGTATGGCATGACGCCGATGCAGGCGATTCAAGCGGCGACTGTGCACGCTGCCGAATTGATTGGTTGGCCGGACACGGTAGGCGCGATCGCTCCGGGCCGATATGCAGACATCATTGCTGTAGACAGTAGCCCGCTTGAGGACGTTACTGTCATGGAAAGTGTTAGTTTTGTTATGAAAGGGGGGCAGGTCTTCAAGGACTGACTATTTATGAATTCAAGAGATCGCAAACTCGGAATGAATCAGCAGATTTCGCGTCGTGATGTTCTGCATGGCGTTGGTGCAATTGCAGCCGCTGCATTCGTCCCTGGGCACACCTTTGCTGATGACATGCTGGCCATTGAGAAGGCAGGCGGCTATCCACCTGCACTGACCGGCATGCGTGGCAATCACCCGGGCTCATTCGAAGTCGCCCACAAGTTGGCACGTGAAGGCCAGTCTGACTGGGGCCCGTATTCAGAGCCAGATTCCGGCGTTTACGACCTGGTGGTGGTCGGAGGCGGTATCAGCGGTCTTGCTGCAGCTCATTTTTTTCGCCAGTCGAAACCCGATGCACGAATACTAATTCTGGATAACCACGATGACTTCGGCGGTCATGCGAAGCGCAATGAATTTGATGTCGATGGCGAGATGTTGATCGGCTATGGCGGCAGTCAAACCCTTGAGAATCCAGATCACTACAACAAGCCATCGAAAACGTTGTTGCGGGACCTCGGCGTGGACCTATCGCGATTTAAGACGGCGTACGATCAGGACTTTTACAAACACCATGGTCTGCGCGCTGGTGTTTTTTTCGACAAGAAAAATTGGGGCGAGAATCGAATTGTAGATTACGATCTTGGATCGCTAAGGAATTACCTGCCGTTAGCGCCCGCTTCAGCATCAGTAGCCGAAGCGGTAGCGCAAATGCCGATGTCGGATGCAGCGCGCTCCGAGATGTTGAGATTCTTGACGACAACCGAAGATCAGCTGCAAGACGTGCCGCAGGGCGAGAAAGAGGACTACTTGTACGGCATCAGCTACCGCGAGTTTCTCGAGAAGCACCTCGACATCAAAGAGCCTGAAGTTTTCGCCGCTATGCAAAGTCTGTCGACGGACTCAGGTTTGGGAATTGATCATGCTACCGCGGGTGACACGCTGGGTTACGTTGCTCTGCCGGGCCGCGCTGCGACAGGTATGCGCGAATACGACCGCGCGGAACCGTACATTCATCATTTTCCGGACGGCAATGCGTCGATAGCACGATTGTTGGTGCGCTCAATGATTCCCGACGCCGCACCGGGTTCAACAATGGAAGATATCGTTACTGCGCGATTCGACTACGACAAACTCGATGTCGCGAATTCTGCCGTCCGCCTGCGCCTGAACAGCACGGTGGTGCACGTCGAAAATGAGGGCAAGTCGGGCTCGGCAAAGCAGGTAAATGTCAGTTACGTACAACACGGCCAGGCGGTGCGCGTAAGAGCCGGGAACTGTGTACTGGCGTGTTACAACGCGATGATTCCTTCCATTTGCCCGGAGTTGCCGGAAGCACAGCGTGAGGCTCTCGCGCGGCAGGTAAAAGTTCCGATGATCTATACGACTGTGGCCCTTCGTAATTGGCGAGCATGGGAAAAACTAGGTATCGGCGGTGTATCTGCGCCAAGTAGTTATCATGTTAATACAATGCTCGATTTCCCGGTTAGTCTCGGTGACTATCAATTCAGTGGCGGCCCGGACGATCCAATCACGGTTCACATGGAGAAGTTTTTCTACCGACCAAATGAGGGACTTACTCAGCGCGAGCAACATCGACTGGGACGATACGATTTGTACGCTACGTCATTTGAGACCATCGAACGAAATGTTCGAGAACAGCTCACGGGTATTCTCGCTGATGGCGGCTTTGATCCGGCCTCAGATATTGCTGCTATCACCGTAAATCGTTGGGCGCATGGTTATTCTTACGGATACAACGACCTGGACGATTGGACTTACGAGGACAGGAACGACGAGCGCTATCCGCACGTACAGGGCCGTAAGCCGCGCGGTCGAATTGCTATTGCTAATTCGGATGCCGGTGCTGGTGCGATAATTCACCAAGCCATTGCTCAGGCATATCGGGCTGTCGAGGAATTAGTCGGGTAACGCTGTCTCAACCTCAAATAGCTCCGCGAGAATACGCTGCCATTCGGAGTAGCGTTCCTCTACCCATCCTTCGAGTTCAGCGACACGCTCTTCAATCGCAGTAATTGTTGGGCCCATTTCATTTTCGAATCCTACTGCCCATTTTTCCTGCTCCTCAGCCGCCTGCCTGTCCCATTTGTAGTGATCGTAACGATCAATAATACTCTCATAGCTGCCGCGGTCCGCATCGGACGGTGAAGTGCGCACTCGCAGCGACTCTTCACGCTTGAACTGACTAAATTTGCGGCGGTATTCTCGCCACAAGTCATAAACTGTCTCGACATCAGCACTCAGTTCCCGAAATTTGGCGTCAACCGCATCGGTGAAAACATACTCAACGCCACGAATTCGTTCGATGCGCTCAACCATAGGGTCGTTACTGGCCGGCAGCCGCCTGATGGTGAATGTGTCATCAGGGTTTTCTTGCAGATAATCATCGAACGCGGCGGGCGCTAAATTTTGTGCATAGCGCAACAGTGAAATTTCGACGATATCTCCAAGTGCCTTGCTATCCAGATCGCCACGCGCAGCGATGAGGCTCGCCGCGACTTCTTCGTAAAGAACATTGTCGTTAGTACCGCCGGAAAAATCTCGATCCACCCAAACGTGACCGAGAGCGTCGACAGCCCGAATGTGTAAAACGAGAATATTGCCGTCGGAACGGACAATGGCGCCGTGGATGAGTAGCTCTGCAGCAACATCTGAATCCGGGACGACCCGTATAGCTCCCCATTCCCGTTGGCTGGTTAACACGTTGCGCAACACGAAGGGTAAGTACAAAGCCTCGATCTTTCGTACTCTGGGAAATACCTCAAGGGCACGGTGCGTGGAGCGATCAGCCGGAATACCTGGGTCGAACATAGCTATAGAGACATTGAGTTCCGTTGGCTTGCGACTATCTTCTGCAGAGAATGCCCATTGCGGTGCGAACAAAACAAGTATGGCGGCGAGCAAGCGCATCACGGCGTTATCTCGCCCGTACTGCACACACGCTTCATACTGAGTGTCTCTATGCAATTAAAGTCGGACTCCGGCGGCTCAAACTTCATATAGACACGATTGATCGTGAAAGGTACGCGTACCTCACTGGAAGCGATGGTGGTCGCGATATGCAAACTCATTTTGTTTGCAGCTACGGTAAAGCGATGACTAACGAGCAATCCGTCAGGCAAAACCAGGTGTGCAAGCAATTGATGGCCGTTCCAGCTGCAAACCTCGGTGCCGAATTCGCTTTCCGTGCGCTTCGCATAGCCCTCGTAGAATTCGCATAGCATGGTGAAATCGTCTTTTCTCGAGATTTTGATCTCATACTCGTCCTGCGCAATCGTCAGAACATCGGGTCGCGTGATCAATTCCGCGAATCTCGCCAACGCGACGACCTTCGACGAATTTTGAGACGGAATGGGGTAGCCCGTGTCCGGATGCGGTCTGGACATTCGACGCAACGTGTTATTCAAGACGCCTTGAATATCGTCGCTGCGCGAATAGTCTCTCTCCCACGATCCACCGAGGTCCGCCGGCATACCGCCCGAGTAGCTTGGAACGGATGTGTCGATCGTGGGCAGGCTGGGAGCACAGGCGGCCACCAGCAGGCACGTGATGGCAATGATTTTTATACGAAATGTGAACATATGTGCAAGGATACGACAGTCGGTGGGCAGAAAGTTTCTCTTTTTTTTGTCCGAATTGAACGCGATTCTCGCTCGGACCTGGTGCTACGGTTGCTTCAATGTGTTCTCAGGAATTATTTGGTGCGTCGGCTTCTTCGCTACGTTCGTCTTGCCGCTGCTGATCTGGACGGCCGCCAGGTTCGTTCGGCCAACCGGTGCGCAAATGCAGATCGCGCTGCGGGAACGGAATTTCAATGCCGTACTCGCTCAACTTGGTTTCGAGAGCCCATAGATAAGCGGACCGAGTGCGTGTTGGTCGCCGTGCACCCTGGCGATTAACCCAAACCAGCAGCAGAAAGTTAAGGCTATTGTCGCCAAACTCGGTCAGCCAGGCGTCAGGCTCGCGACCTTTCATATGAGTTAGTGTGTAAGGAACTTCAGCCGCTGCTTCGAGCGCCGCTTTCTTTACCAAATCCTTGTCACTTCCATAGGCAACGCCGAACGGAATTCGCACCCGTAATATTCGTTCACCGAGAGTCCAGTTTTGCAGGCGCGCGGTGACAAATTCAGAGTTTGGAACAACGATATCGATATTGTCGTTGGTGTTGATCAGCGTGCTACGCACGTTGATGGACTTAACAGTACCGGTCAGTCCGGTGTCGAGTTCGATGTAGTCACCAACACGAAGCGAGTGCTCAAAGAGAATGATCAAGCCGGACACGAAGTTATTGACGATGGACTGCAGGCCAAAACCGATGCCGACACTGAGCGCGCCAGCGACTAAGGCGAGATTGCCAAACTCGATGCCAACAGAAGACAGAGCGATGAATACGGCGAAAATGATAATGACATAGTGAGTCAGTCGGCCGACCGTATATAAGGATGCCTGGGTACCGCTTGATTCACCGTCGCCAACGCGACGAATCGCGTGGCGGATGCCGCGCGACAGTAGCATGGCCGCAACCAGAATTAGAAGAACGCGAACAATGTCACGTCCTGCTACAGGTGCTTCGCCAATTGAAAAAAGCGTCGCGTCAGCCAGACTTGAGAATCGATTGTAAGCGGTTTTGGTGCCAATCTTGATATTGCCCAGTAATGCACCGATCGCGCCAGTTTGTTCGGAAACGGCAACATCTACCGCCGCGGCGAGCAGTCGTAAGTCCTCGGCTGCCGAATCCAGTTTGCTGACCTGTGTCAAAGTCTCCTGCGCAGTGCCGAGGCGTTGGTCAAGAAGCCTGCGCGAAGCTCGACTGAGGTCGTCGCGATAGGCACTTTGTGCCGCCAACAACTCTGCTTGCGTTGACCGTTGCCATTCGGGCGCCTGGGAATCGATCTCTCGAAGAAACTCGTTCCATTCGAGCATCTGGTCGCTGACGACGTCCATGCCCGGGCCCGTATCGAGTTTTAGCTTTAACCAGCGTCGTTTCGCTATCGCTTGCGCGAGATCCATTTGCGCAAGCGCGAGACTGACTTCCGCGCCGCGCAGGCCCTGCTGCAATAGTCTTTGTTGTGACCGCCCCTCAGCTGAATCGACCTCAAGGCTGCTGGCGGCCAACTGAGCGGCGCGCAATTCTTCGCTGGCGATCTCGACGGCTGCTCTGAGGGCCGTTACTGTTTCGGCTAACTCTTCTAGTCCCGCTGTTTCAATCGTTGTGGCCAGCCTGCTTTTCGCTAATTCAACGCGCTCGGCGGTAGCCTGGGCATAAGCGTTCGCGTTTTGGAAGCGGAAGGTCAGGACTTCGAGGCGCCGCGCGGAAATAGCCTGTGCAGATCGCGCTTTCAAGAGCCGCATCCCGTTTAGCCAGCGCTCGTCGCCGGCGGCAGCATCGACATATTGGCCAAACGCTGTGTCACGTCGTCTGCTCGCGCCTGCAAGGATCCGCTGCTCACGTTCTACTTCCAGAAATTCTTCGCGAGCTTGGGACTCTGCTGCTCGCGCCGATGTCGCGAGTTGCAGTAGATTGTCGATTGAGTACTCGATTGGCGCGCGGTCGAGCTCTCGTAGCACCAACTCGGGTTCGTCCAACAGCGCAATGTACGCCGAAATATTGTCTCTAACAGCGACCAGCAAGGTGTTGCCGAGTGCTTCGTTCTGCGCTTCGAGCGCCCCAATCCCCGCTTCAACCTCGGCGAAGAAAGCCTCGGTGCGAAGCTCTACTTCAGCCTTGGGTCCCTCAAAGAAGTCCCAGCCGCTGTTGTGCAACTCGTCAATGTTGGGGATTTCGGGAGGTGACGCTTCCTCAGACTCCTGCGAATAGCCATTTCCAGCCAGCAGCGTGCTGAGCAGCAAAATCGCGACGCATTTCCGATAAACCTGTTTCATATTTCGCATATTCCTCACGCATCTATTCTACTTCAAAGTAGCGGCGCTAATGCGTATCCTGATTGTGATGCCCCAAGTCGCCAAAAAATGGTTTTCGCATGAGCGCATTCGTGACGATTTGTACCTGATTACTGAACCGCATTATCACTGGTTTAGTCGGGCGAATATATGGTTAGTTCGCGGCCGCGATGCGGACATGCTGGTGGATACCGGACTGGGCGTGTCGAGTCTTAAGACCTATCTGGCGAAACTACTGGACAAGCCGCTCAAGGTGGTTGCCAGCCATGTGCATTTTGATCATTCGGGCAGCTGCCATGAGTTTGAGCAGGTGCATATTCATGCCAACGAGCACGCGGCATTGAGTAGCGGCGACCAGGATGTGATGCTGGCAGCGCCGCAACACAACTTCTTGCCGCAGGATGATTTCAAGCAGTTGCCCTACGAGGGCTTCACGGCGTCTGACTACGCGGTCAGCGCCTGCCCGCAAGCGACCAAACTCAGTCACGGCGACATTATCGACCTGGGCGACAAGGCATTCGAGGTTTTACACCTGCCAGGGCACTCGCCAGGGTCGATCGGCTTGTTTGACCGAAATGCCGGGCAGCTGTTCTCAGGCGATGTCGTTTACGACGGTGAGTTACTTGACGAGCTGGCGGAAAGCGTCATCGATGACTACGTCTGCAGTATGCAGACCCTGCTTGATCTAAAGGCAGACGAAGTTCACGCAGGCCATTACCGGTCATTCGATCGGCGTTATCTGCACCAGCTGGTGCGGAAATACATAGACACGAAGCAAGCGCCCTTGTGTCCCAGCGAAGCAGAAAAATAAGCCCATATAGCTCCGCACCCACCAAGTTGAAAAACATGATGGGGGGAGCATAGAGCATAGAGAGCTAGCCGGCTCGGCGCTGCCGACGTGCTTTCGACGGCGGTCCGCCGCGACGACTTCTCGAGGGTTTGTTCTGGTTATTCGACGGTCGACTGCCTCGCCCTTGTTGCAGAGGCTCGGCCTTGATGCGCGTGTCGGGCTCGTAACCCTTGAGCACTTGCTTTTCAATATCGGTGCCCAACAGCTTCTCAATCTCTTTTAGCAGGAGCAGTTCGTCGACACAGACCAGCGATACGGCGTTGCCCTTCTGTCCAGCACGGGCCGTGCGGCCGATTCGGTGTACGTAGTCTTCAGCTACGAACGGTAGCTCGTAGTTAACGACATACGGCAGTTTGTCGATATCGAGGCCGCGAGCCGCGATATCTGTCGCAACCAACACTCGAACCTTGTTGGCTTTAAAATCTGCAAGTGCCCTGGTTCGTGCGCCTTGTGACTTATTGCCATGAATCGCAGCGGATTCGATACCATCGCCGGCTAATTGCTCCGCCAATCGATTGGCTCCACGTTTGGTACGCGTAAATACGAGCACCTGACTCCAATTCTCTTTGCCGATGCGCTCGGACAGGAGCTGGCGTTTGCGACGCTTGTCGACTGGGTGAACGACTTGCGTTACCAGGTCCGCAGGTTTGTTTCTTTGCGCGACTTCAATCTCAACCGGTGCATCAAGTAAATCGCTAGCGAGGCGTCGGATGTCGTTCGAAAAAGTTGCCGAGAACAACAGGTTTTGACGTTCCTTCGGTAGCACCTTAATTACTTTTCGAATGTCACGAATGAAGCCCATGTCGAGCATGCGATCTGCTTCGTCAAGAACCAGGAACTCAACCTTTGATAGATCAATGGTTTTCTGTTGCATGTGATCCAGAAGTCGGCCGGGCGTGGCGACAACCACGTCTACGCCATTGCGTAGTTGCTTGATCTGGGCATTAATTTTGACACCGCCGAAAATAACCGCGGTCTTGAATGGCAGGTGGGCGCCGTAGTCACGTACGCTTTCTGCAACCTGTGCCGCGAGTTCACGCGTAGGCGTCAAAACCAGCGCACGGATATTGCGGCGATTCTTATCTGACTGCTGCAGCTTTTGTAGCAGCGGTAAAGTGAAGCCTGCTGTCTTGCCGGTACCCGTTTGGGCAGCCGCAAGAACATCACGACCTTCGAGAATTAGTGGGATTGCTTGCTGTTGGATCGGGGTTGCCTCTTGGTAACCTTTATCATCGACCGCACGCAGCAATTCGGCCGATAGGCCGAGTTCATTAAATAACATTTGATTTTCTACTCCAGGACGCCTGACTCGAGGGCGGCAATAATGCCGCGCAAGATACGGTCCAGGCTGGTATTTCTAGTGGGCTCCGAGACCGCAAAATCGCGGTGTGGAGTTAGTGGCGCAGACCGATGTGCGCCAAGACGCCGCGGACTATAGCAGGTTCGGTAGCGAATAATAGTGAGATAAGGCCCAATTTTCGAATGATTCTTGCTCCCGGGCCCTCTAACAGCTTGAAGCGTGGCGGTATTAGATGCGCGTGAGTGAATACTTTTTAGCTCAAAACAGACAAGAAATTGGCACAACAGTCAGGACTACGATGATTTTCATACCCTGGACGTAAGGGCTAGCCGCAAATTTCAGTTGTCCAATAGCGAGCTGATTGCATTCGTAGAGCTATCCAATAACGTCGAGGATATAATGGGGGCCGACGGACACCGGTGGAACATTTGATATAACTTTCGATGTTGGCAATGAGATTCACCTGATGGGAACCTTGGGAACGTCGTACAATTTTCCGCAATCATGGTCGACAAGTTTCTCGGCGCGAATTGAACATCAATTCATGGACATACCTCAGCCTGAACTATAAATTTTAATCGGTATACTGGCCCCTACGTATTCCGGGGGCGCCACCAGCATGATCGAGTTTCTGCTCGGCTTTTATGCCAAGAGCGCATCCATAACTCCGCGTGATCCGGCCGACCCCGAGGTGCAACGTGAATTTCGGCGTCGACGCTGGTCCGCTTTTCTTGCCATTACGCTCGGCTACGGTTTCTACTACGTATGTCGCCTGAGTTTTAGCGTCGCGAAGAAGTCGATGGCTGATGCAGGCGTATTCGACGCTGCGGAACTGGGATGGATCGGGTCGGCCGTATTTTTTGCCTATGCATTTGGCAAGCTCGCGAACGGTATATTGGCTGACCGCGTAAACACGCGCAAATTCATGGCGACAGGACTATTCGTCTCCGCCATCGTCAATCTGACCTTGGGCTTTTCGACCGCATTCAGCGTGTTCCTGATGTTGTGGGCCCTCAACGGCTGGTTCCAGTCATTCGGTGCAGCGTCAAGTGTTGTCACGATTACGCATTGGTACGACGGCAAAGAGCGCGGCACGTTTTATGGTATGTGGGCTAGTAGTCACAATATTGGTGAGGCGATTACTTTCATTGGAACCGCTGTCATCGTTAGTACGTTCGGCTGGATGTGGGGTTTTCGCGTAGCAGGACTGCTTTGTATTGTGGTGAGCATTTTTATCTGGCGATATTTGTACGAACGACCGGAGGTATACGGACTGCCAAGTGCTATTCGTGAACCGGATTCGACCAGTCACCAAAGTGTTGGCCAGAAACAACTGGCGGTGTTTAAGAACCCCGCTGTTTGGATTCTGGCACTCGCCAGCGCTAGTTTTTACGTCACGCGCTATGCCATTAACAGTTGGGGTGTGTTTTTTCTCGAAGCCGAGAAGGGCTATAGCCTAATAACGGCTGGGCAGATCGTTGCGGCCAATGCCGTAGCCGGCATATTCGCGACATTTTTCTCAGGAGTTCTTTCCGATCGATATTTCGGTGGCCGACGCAACGTACCGGCGCTGATATTCGGTGTCATCTTCGTGATTGGCATTGCGTGGTTTGTCCTCGGTCCCGCCAATCTTTACGCGGATTACGCAGCGATGGTTCTGTTTGGACTGGGAGTCGGCGCGCTCATGGTTTATCTGGGCGGACTGATGGCGGTGGATATTTGTTCCAAAGATGCCTCCGGTGCAGCTTTGGGTGCGATCGGTGTTGCGAGCTACATTGGTGCCGGTATACAAGACGTCATTAGTGGTCAGCTAATCAACGATGCTGCCGTCGTAGTAGATGGTAAAACGATTTACAACTTCGATGCCGCAGGAACGATGTGGATAGGGTCAGCTGTTGTTTCACTGATATTGGCCACATTTGTTTGGAACGCGAAGTCACCGGACTAGTCATGCAGCAGCAAATAATTCTCTTTGATCTTGGCGGCGTACTCGTGGATTTGGCTGATCCGGTGAGCTCGATCGGACTGACCATGAGCAGTGAGGAGTTCTGGCGGATGTGGTTATCATCGCCACTAGTGCAGCAGTTCGAAACCGGACGGCTAACGGCCTCCGAATTCGTCAGTCAGTTTGGAGCGGAATTGGGTTTCCGCGATGCCGACGAGTTCGATCGGGCTTTGCGCAGCTGGCATTTGCCTATGTTTGCTGGCGCTGAGAAAGCGCTTCAAGACTTAACAAGCTCGAATACGATCGCGCTTTTGTCGAATACTAATGAGATTCATTGGCAGCATGTCGAATCGCAAACAGATGTCTTTGCGGATTTTTCGAAACTGTTTCTTTCGTATGAGACCGGCAACGCTAAACCGCACCCGTCAGCATTCCATGACGTTGTAGAGCATTTTGATTGCGAGCCTAACGACGTTGTTTTCTTTGACGACAATGTGGGCAATGTTGCCGCCGCGATAGCGGAAGGTCTGCGTGCAGTTCGCGTACAGGGCTGGTCCGAGGTGGAGCGAGAGATAAACAAAATTCTTTAAGTTACGGCGCGTAGCAATAATGCGTTGAAAAATATTTGGAGTAAGTACATGAGAATAAAAACCACAATTCTGGCGACAGTCGCCGCGTTGTTATTCGTATCCTGTAGTTCGGAAAATGCAGCGCCATTTGTGTCCGGCGTCGACCTCGATGCGTTAGACCGAAATACCCGACCACAAGATGATTTCTATCAGTTCGTAAACGGCGGCTGGCTCGATAGCACCGAGATTCCAGAGATTTATTCTGGCTACACGGTTTACCACGAGGTCAGGGAGAACGTTGAGCTCGGGCTGCGCGAGCTCATTAACCAAGTAGCGGACTCGCCCGGAGAGAAAGGCAGTGAGTCACAGCAAGTGGGCGACATATATACAAGCTGGATGGACGTTGAGGCCATAGACGCAGTTACTGTTGCTCCGGCCTTGGAAGAGTTGGACAGATTGCAAGCCATTGTGTCGGTGGAGTCGCTCGCCACAATAATGGCGGAGCTGTATAGAAAAGACATCGAAGTACCTTATGCCGTAGCTATTTACGCGGATAAGGGAGACTCGTCTCGGTATGCGGTCTATTTTGAGCAGTCGGGTATTACGATGCCAGATCGAGACTACTATCTGGAATTGGACAATGAAAATTTCGCGAAAGCTCGGGCCGGGCTGACACCTTACATCGCGAAAATGCTGGATCAGGCAGGCATGGACCCCGCCGGCGCCGCCGCCGTGTACGCACTTGAAATACAGATAGCCGTAGCGCAGTGGGATTCGGTGCGCAATCGCGACCCGCAGGCTACCTACAACCCGTACAAGGTCGACGCATTGCGAGAAAATGACGAGAACATGCACTGGTCAACAATGCTGACAACGCTGGGTTTCGACGGCGAAGATCAGATCATTGTCGAGCAGCCAAGCTACTTCAAAGCTTTGGGCAAAATGCTGGTCGACGTACCTCTGGAGACCTGGAAGAACTATCTGGCGTTTCGACTCATGGACAGTCGGGCATTGCACCTTGATGCGACAACTGCCGCGATTCGTTTTGATTATCGCTTCCGGGTTCTTTTGGGGCAGAAAGAACCACTGCCGCGCTGGAAATCGGGAATCAGAGTTGTCAATGATCTGGTCGGTGAAGCTGTCGGCAAGCTCTACGTTGCTGAACACTTTCCGCCGGAAGCGAAGGCTAAAATGGAAGAACTCGTGGCCAACGTAATTGCGACGCTAGATACGAATTTGGATGATCTGGAATGGATGAGTAAAGAAACTCAGGCCAAAGCAAAGGAAAAACTGTCCAAGTTCACGCCGAAGATCGGCTACCCCGACGAATGGACAGACTACACAGCGCTTGAAATCGTGGCGGGTGACCATTACGGAAACGTGCTTCGAGCTGCCGCATGGGAGTATGACAAGGAGCTGGCGAAGCTGGGAGGTCCGGTTGACGACACAGAGTGGCATATGACGCCGCAAATGGTAAATGCGTACTACAGTCCAACCATGAACGAGATCGGTTTTCCGGCAGGTCGTCTACAGCCACCGTTCTTCCAACTCAATGCCGATGACGCGATTAACTATGGCGCTGTCGGGGGTGTTATCGGCCACGAAATAAGCCACGGTTTTGATGACTCGGGCAGCCAGTATGATGGCGATGGCAACATGGCTAATTGGTGGACTGACGAAGACCGTGTTGCTTTTGATGCACGCACCAGCGTTCTGGCGGCGCAGTTTTCTGCGTTCGAGCCGATTGAAGGCATGTTCGTCAATGGTGAGCTTACTTTGGGCGAGAATATTGGCGACCTATCCGGCGTAACCATGGCGTATCGTGCGTACATTAATAGTCTCGACGGGGAAGAGGCGCCGGTTATTGACGGCTTTACGGGACCGCAGCGATTCTTTATAGGCTATGCCATGTCACGCAAGGGCAAGTATCAGGATGAAGCAATCATCAGTCGACTGGCATCCGATTCACATTCGCCGCTTGAATTCAGAGTGAACGGTCCGTACCCAAATATCGATGCGTTTCATGAGGCGTTTGCAACTCAGGAAGGCGACGGAATGTGGCTGCCACCGGAGGAGCGCGTTCGAATCTGGTAGGTTCGAATCTGCAACGCGCGTCCTTGTCTTAGTCTGCGGCCTGTTTTCTGCTAATCTCTAGGCATAACTAAAAAAGGAGGACTGCCATGGACATGACATGGATACAGGTCTTCGTGCTGACACTGAGCGAATGTGTTGCGCCGGCCGGCAAAACGGCCTGTCAGGATCACGAGATCGAAATGCAATTTCTTAGTCGGGCGGAGTGCGAGGTCGCGTTGCAGGAGCTTATTACGCTCAAGGATCAGTTCGAGAACGTCATTATTAATCGGCAGAAGTCGGGTTGTTCGGTTTCCGCGAGAGAGAGTAAATCATTCGCAAGCCTTGATGCGGCCAAAGCCGCAAGCAATGCGGATGAATGGCGCGATGTAGAGTCTGAGAAAGCCGCATCATTGGTGCCGCACGAAGATCGTCTCAAGAAACTCAAAACGTGTGAGGACTCACTCGGCGTAGCGCCGTGCAAGTCGGGGGCAATCATTGTTGAGAGCACAGTGAGTGGACGCGAAGTAGAGGTATGGCGGAGCCAGGAGTGATACGCGGCTTTTCGTTCGTGTGCATTCTATTCTTGGCATTCGCCGCACAGGCACACCATTCTGTCGCTGGATTCTTTGATCCGGATACCAAGGTCGAAATTGAAGGGGTCGTAAAAACCGTCCGCTGGCGTAACCCACATACAGTTTTTGAAGTCGATGTCACCTCTGCGGACGGTGCGGTCATCACCTGGCGTATCGAGTCAGGCGCGCTGGGTGTGCTGCGCACACGCGGTATTGGTCGCGAATTCATGCAGGTCGGCGACCACGTGAAAATAATGGGTGACTCGTCGCTTCGATCTGACCGGGAAATGTTTGCACGCAATATCCTTCTGGATGACGGTAAAGAAGTCATGATGACGGCCGGCTCTGCACCGCATTTTACTGCCGAGGGCAGCGGGGGAATGCTGGAGTCTCTGTATGACGAGGAGGTCGCACGAGCCGCCCGCGAGACTGCTGCCGGCATTTTCCGCGTCTGGAGCACGAATATTGAAGAGCGGCCAACGTCAGGTGGACAGTTGTTGAGAGGGCCATTTCCGTTGAATGCTGCCGCAATCAAGACCCGTGCCGATTACGACGCCACTGATGCGACATTGTTGGGCTGCACCACGTGGTCAATGCCGCGTTTGATGACCAATCCATTGCCGATGGAATTCGTGCGCGAGGGCGACATCGTTCTGCAACGTTTCGAAGAGAATGACAACGTTCGCGAAATTTTTATGAGCGCGGCGGCTGAGCTGTCGGCAGAAGAGTCCAAGATGCTTGGGCATTCCACGGGCAACTGGGACGGGAGCACTCTCGTGGTCGTAACGACCAACGTGAGCGTGGATCGATTCGATAACCTTGGTACACCCTTTAGTGAAGACATGCGTCTTGTCGAACGATTTACGCCCAGCGAAGACGGCAGTCGGCTCGATTACACATTGCAGGTAACCGACCCACGAACCTTCACTGCATCATTTGAAGTTGGTCGGTATTGGGAATGGCGCCCCGAGATCATCGTGGGTGCCTACGACTGTGATCGCGACCAGAGATTGTAGCGATCGCCAGTTTCTCAAAGAGATGTTCGCGCGTAGATAATTAGGCCATTATTCTGAATTCTGTTACTGATTAAAGAGGGTGTCGCAATGAAAGCCATTATGGGATTCGGTTTCTTTCTCCTTTTCCTCGCTGGAATAGCTCTGGTCATGCTGCAAGGGCGTGAAATGGCGGGGCAGAATATGCCTGGCGGCGGCGTGTCGATGACGGGAATAGAGTGGCGACCGACACTTCTGGGAGCCAACGAGATAGCGACGGACAGTGGAATGTTCGTCTTGTTCGAGGTCGATGGCAGCATCACGGGGAACGGTGGCTGCAATAATTTCTTCGGTTCACTGCAAACGACAGAAGGTAAGCTTTCTGTCGGCGAACTGGGTTCGACGCGTATGGCGTGTCCGCCAGACATTATGGAAAATGAAACTGCTTTCTTGAAAGCGCTGCAAGATACAACTCAATTTGAGATGGGGAAGAACAGTCTGCAGCTGCTAGGTCCGAGCAACGCGTTATTGGCCGAACTGGTCGCGCAGGACTAGCCCGGAAATGCAGCGTCGACGACGTCGGCGATACGTTGTGACTTCTGCGCTGGCGCCATGATATGTACGCCGGCAACTCCCGGCATATCTTTGTATCGCGCAATCAGTTCAACGCATATTCGATGACCCTCGGCTGCTTCATCGTCAGCGTCTTGCAGCCTTTGCATGACCGACTTGGGGATTGAGACGCCGAACAGATTCTCATCCATCCAATTTGCAGATCGCAGCGATGCGATCGGGCCAACGCCGATAATCAGAGCGACATTGTCGAGCACGCCGTGCTCAGCGAGTCGCTCCACGTAGCGTTCGGTGACCTCAGGCTCATAACAGAACTGGGTCTGGATAAATTGCATGCCGGCGTCAACGCGGGCCGCCAGCTTGTCAGGTCGCCAATTCGCCGGCGGATCAAACGGTGCATCCACTCCGCCGATGTTGAAAGCGGGGCGCTGTAGCAATTCGCGCCCGGATCCAATCGTGCCGTCCTCGGTCATTTGTCGCGCGAGCTGCATGATGTCGGTCGCTGCAAAGTCGAAAACTCCTTTCGCATTCGGTTCATCACCAGCGCCAGGATTATCGCCCGTTAGTACCAATACGTTCTCGATTCCCAATGCGGCCGCGCCGATCAAATCTGCCGAGATCGCGATTCGATTTCGATCCCTGCAGGTCATCTGCAATATGGGTTCGATGCCATTGCGCGCCAATATTGAGGAGGCTGCGATGCTGGACATCGTTACTCGTGCGCCGGCACCGTCAGTAACGTTGACGGCGACCACTTTGTCTTTCAATGGCAGCGCCTGTTGCAATATTGCGTCCGCGCTGGTGGTGAGCTTGGGCGTGATCTCGGCTGTGACTATGAAATCGCCGTTCTCGATCGCGGTTTTTAGCCGGCTTCCCGGGGTGGTTGTCATGTCGTGTCCGGCCTTTTTCGTGCCTGATTACCAGCAGCGGAGCTTAGAGCATGCGGCTTGCCCGTGTCCAAGTGGCTTTCTCCTGAAACTGGCTTGACAAGCCTAAACAGAATGAGTATTCTGATTGGCATGGTTAGAACACGCACCTTTGATCCGTCCAGCGCTTTGACGAGTGCCGTTGAGCTGTTTGCCTCCAAGGGGTACGCAGAGACTTCGATGGAAGACATCGTTCAGGCGACCGGGGTCAGCCGGTATGGTTTGTACAGCACCTTCGGCAACAAGCGAGAGCTGTTCGAACAGGCACTGGAGCGTTTCGCAGAGGGTATGGGTAAACAGTCCTTCCTGCGCTTGTTGGAGCCTGATGCGTCTCTCGACCACATCCGAAAAATATTTGATGAGCGTGTGAGCGATATGTGCTGCCTTGAAGAACATAAGGGCTGCCTGTTTATTCACACAGCCATGGAGCTGGCGCCCCAAGACGATGAAATCCGAGGCGTATTGCAAAAATTCATGAAGCGTATGTCCAAAGCGTTTTCAATTGGCCTGGAGTCGGCCAAGGAGCGTGGGGAAATTCGCGAAGACGTCGATGTTCGAGCGGCCGGTGAGCTACTCACGAGCACAATGTTTGGTTTGGCCGTACTCGGCCGAACCGGTTTCGACCCAGCAACGCTCAACGGCATTGTTGACAACACCCTGGCATCGCTTAGCGGCTAGGCCCTTTTTTTGACCATAACAGAACGAACATTCTGATAAGAAAATAGCATAAATCCAAACCCCAGGAGTAAACGAAATGAATTACGGTAAATCAGCAGTTACAAGCATCCTGAGCAGCGCAGCGCTCATCGTATTGGCAGGACAGGCCTCTGCCGGCCAGGAAACGTGGAGTGGCATCGATACCGAAATCAGCTCCTGCGTTGCGGCAGTCGCAGATCATGCAAACTACAGCGACGCGACCAAAGTCAGGCACGCAGTAGTGGGTGTCAAAGAGCGCACCGTCGGTTACAAACTGACTATCGAGACCTCTCTGTTTAATGACGCGAGTGATATTGCGATTCGCGAGTACGCGACATCGTGCGTCGTCAACGGAAGCAATGTGCCGATGCAGTTTTCGATCAGCGAGACCGACAACGATGCATGAAATGAAGCACGGGCGTCATCAGGAGGGGATCCAAACTGATTCCCTCCTGATACGATGCTTCCTATATGGAAATTGCCACGCTTGATGAACTAAGGATCGTCCTGGATCCGATTGGCCAGATCGGGCTTGCACTGGCCCTGATACTCATCATGTTCAGCATTTCGCTGAACCTGCAAGTCAAAGACTTCGCTTTCTTGCTGCAACGTCGCGCCTTGTTCATTGGCGGCGTCGTTGCCCAAACCGTTGCTCTGCCACTCATTACCTTCGCACTGGTGCTGCTCCTGCAGCCGCCGCCGTCGGTTGCATTGGGGATGTTTGTGGTTGCGTGTTGTCCGGGCGGTGTCGTTTCCAATCTACTCACCTACTTGTCCGCTGGAAATGTCGCGTATTCGGTATCCCTGACAGCAACATCCAGTGCGCTGGCGGCGCTGCTAACGCCGACACTCATCTTGTTCTGGGCACAATTATATGAACCGACAGCGATGCTATTACAGAGTATCGCGTTTGACCCGCTCAGCTTTCTTTTACAAACCACAGTACTGCTGGCGGCACCTCTGGCAATTGGAATGATACTGGCGGCGCGTGCCCCGGATCTGGCCAAGCGCTTGCAAAAGAAAGCGGCTCTGACCGGGACGTTGGGTCTGGCTGGCGCGATTATTTACGGTACGGTGAAATTCTTACCGCTGCTTATGCCGGCGCTACCTATGCTGTTTTTCTTTACAATACTGCACAACGCCGCGGCCTTCGCGACGGGCGCAGTTACCGGGCTGCTCTTACGGGCTGATATTCCAACGCGTCGTGCATTGGTGTTTGAAGTGGGCATCCAGAACTCAGGACTTGCAATTGTTATCCTGCTTGGCCAGTTCGACGGACTTGGCGGGGCCGCGGCGATAGCGGCTGTATGGGGCGTTTGGCACTTGATCGCGGGCGGTACGCTCGTAGGAGTAATGCGACGATATGACATTTGATCTGAAAATCACGGGTGGTCTGGTCTACGACGGCAGCGGCGGCGAGGCAGTTCGCGCAGACGTTGCGGTGAAAGATGGAATTATCGTAGCGGTTGGCGATTGTTCGGGCAGCGCGGCACAAGTCATTGACGCCGATAGCGCTATCGTCACGCCCGGTTTTATTGACCTCCACACGCACTACGACGGGCAGGTGAGTTGGGACGAAGAAATGCGGCCGTCCGTAAATTTTGGCGTGACCACGGCAATATTGGGCAATTGCGGAGTCGGTTTCGCACCCGTGAAGCCGCAGGATCATGACCGTCTGATTCGCCTGATGGAGGGCGTCGAAGACATTCCGGGCACTGCTTTACATGAAGGTATTACCTGGGCCTGGGAGTCATTTCCAGAGTACCTCGATGCGATAGATGCTCTGCCGCATACAATCGATTTTGGTGTGATGGCTGTGCACGATCCAATTCGCGTGTATGCAATGGGCGAGCGTGCAGGCCATGAAGAAGCCGCCTCGCCACAGGATATCGAAGTCATGCATCGTTTGGTTAGCGAAGCAATGGATGCAGGTGCTGCAGGCTTCTCGACCGGCCGTACTGACGTGCACCGAACAGCCGATGGCGAATGGACGCCGTCGTCTGAGGCAAGTCGCGATGAATTGATCGGCCTGGCTGCAGCTCTCAATGGTCGGAAATCCGGCGTCTTGCAGATCGTTAATGACTTTAATCTTGAGCGAACAGGCGATCAGTTCGCTGAGGAATTCGCATTGATCGAAGCGTTCGCCCGCGCGGCTGACCGGCCATGTTCGATTTCCCTGATGCAACGTGACTTTGCACCCGATCAGTGGCGACAAATTTTGCAGGAGACCGAACGCCTGAACAGCGACGGTGTCGATTTCCGAGTGCAGGTTGCGCCGCGGGCAATCGGCGTAATCAACGGCTTGCAATGCACCTTTCATCCGCTGCTCGCACAGCCAAGTTATCTGGCAATCAAGGACAAGCCTCTTGCCGAGCGCGTCGCCATCATGCGAGATCCAGAATTCCGCAAGCGATGTCTGGCAGAGCAACCAGTAAGGCTCGCTGGCGAGGGGTCATCGGTGCCGCCTATTGTTGATCGAATCATCGGCGAGATTGAGGCGATTGCCTTCAAGTTGTATCGCCTCGATGAGAGTCCTGACTACGATCAAGGTGTGGAACGGTCCATTGGTGCCGAAGCGCAGCGCGATGGCGTCCCTGTGATGGAAAAACTGTACGACGTATGTCTCGAGGTTGATGGTCATCAACTCATCTACTTCCCGATCTACAATTACACTGAATTCAATTACGACAACGTACACACGATGCTAACGCATCCGAACGCATTGCTAGGCCTGTCCGATGGCGGTGCACATGTCGGTACGATTTGCGATGCCAGTTTCCCTGCGTATCTGTTGTCACATTGGACCCGCGATCGGCAGCAGGATCGCATCGAACTTGCGCGCGCCGTGCAGATGCTTAGCGCGGATGCTGCAGATTATCTGGGTCTGACGGACAGGGGCCGTATTGCAGTGGGTCAGAGAGCTGATATCAATGTTATTGACTACGCTGAGCTGTCTCTGCGACAGCCGCGCATGGTGCAGGATTTGCCGGCGGGTGGGCAGCGGCTATTGCAGCCGGCAACAGGTTTTCGGGCAACATTTGTTGCTGGTCAACAGGTCATCGATCATGACGAGGTCACCCAGGCACGACCTGGCCGCTTGATTCGCTTCAACTAATTCGCACCAACTGCGATGGTTGGTGAGGATGGCACGAACGGCAAGCATTTCATGATCAATAGTGACGATCTCTGTTTTGAACTTGAAGACCGGCAGGTAGGTGAAAGACGTAGGTATTAACCCGAATCAATTTCTCGATACCGTCGTGATAAAAAAGTTCATGAAAAAAATTCTGCTTGCATCGATAGGTTTCTTTTGCGTATCCAACGTGTCTGGTGACGAACCAGCACCTGTGATTCCAGGTAGTGTCAACGACGCCATGACTTCCATAATCGCACCGGCGACGAATACGCTGTGGGGAATCGAGGATCCACAGACCGATGCGGACTGGCAGGTTTTTATCGATGCGGCCGATGCCGTGATCAAAACAGCAACCGACATAAAGGACGGCGGCGCCGGACCTAACGACCAACAATGGGCCGAGAGTCCGGATTGGCAGGCGTTTGCTGATAGACTGATCGAAGCCGGGGCTGACGCTCGCAAAGCGGCGCAGGATAAAGATGTGGAAGCGATGTACGCCGCAGGCGATATTCTCTATCCGCCTTGCGAAGAGTGTCATATCCAGTTTCACCCCGGCCTGCAATAAACAATAGCCGGGAGCAGGACTTTGATGAACGCTGCGCGACTTATGGTCGCATTTCTCCTCATGCCGTTATTTGCCGCGGCGCACCACAATCCTGTTGTTTACGACGGTAAGACAACCGTTACGATCTCTGGCACCGTGACAGCCGCACGCTATGGCTATCCGCACAGCCAATACGCGATCGACGTAACTAATGACGCCGGCGAAATCGAGAAGTGGGTACTGATGACTGAAGATCCACGTGACGCTAAACGTCTGGG
Source organism: uncultured Woeseiaceae bacterium (assembly GCA_964462665.1). Classification (GTDB taxonomy): domain Bacteria; phylum Pseudomonadota; class Gammaproteobacteria; order Steroidobacterales; family Woeseiaceae; genus UBA1847. The sequence goes on from CAYWYT010000002.1 coordinate 28,182, forward strand.
CTTCGACGAAGCGATCAAGTCGATCAAGGCTGGCGATCCGATAACCGCCGTAGGCTGGCCAAACAAAATCAAGGACCGCGAAATTCGTGGCCATCAATTGCACTATCCCGACGGTAGCGTAGTGATGATGCGTCGTGGAAATTACATCTGGACCGACGACCTGAAACGCATATGGCGTTTAGGAACCGGACGCGACGAGTTTCCTGATGGTATTGGCGCACTCAATGAGTCCGCGCCTCCTGTAGAGCAAGTAGCTGCATGGATTGAAGAAGACGATGTCGTCACGCGAATTGGGTATCTGGTCGCCAACGGTGATCCGCGGCTTATCGGTGTCGACAGCGGTGATGGCTTCGAGTTTGACGGAGTCGGTGCTCTGTACACGTGCCATACCGAACGCGAGTCGTTCCGGCTGGAAATAGACCTTGCAGCATTGGATCCGGCGGACCGCAACGCTATCGACGATGGCGACAGTTATATCAGTCGATTCAATAGTTTGTTGGCGCGCTACTGGGAGTACGAGGTCGCCAACTGCTAGTTCAAGCGGCCAGTACCCCAAACTGTGGATCAGGTCACACAGATACGCATGCCGCACACTATGTTAAACGCTAAGATACTTGCCTACGTATTTTTTGGCCCTGACACGGGTCCGGAGGCAATCGCATGGTGGGCAAGCTGGGAATTCAACTTACGGTAACGGTACTTGCCTGTACTGTGCTTGCTGCGCCAAGTTACGCCTACCTCGATCCAGGTACCGGCAGTATCATTCTACAGAGCGCTCTCGCAGGTATCGCTGTAGCCATGGGCGTATTGCGCCTGTATTGGTACCGGCTCAAAGCTTTCTTTTCTGGCAAGACTTCAGAATCCAACGTACAGGATTCGAAAGACGCCGAGATTCAAAACGAATCATAGATGTCAGATGTTTCCGCCGAATCGGGCTCTTTCCGGGATCGCAGGGGACGAATCTTTTATGTTGACGGTCGCGTTCTGCGAACCGTTATGCCGATCGCCGTTGCCGATTACGACTTCGTGCGCGGCAGTGGTCTTGTCGACGCGCTGGTCGCCGACCAAAAATTAGTCGGCGAAACCCTTGTAGATGCATCGATTCTTGGTGAACACGCGCAAGGTGCGCACTATGTTCTCGAACACCCCCGTCTACCGTTTATCTCTTACCCCTATGAATGGTCCTTCTCTGCGCTAAAGGCAGCTGCGTTGTTGCATCTTGATATTCAACAGGCTGCGCTAAAAAAAGATGTGACGATGACCGACGCAACGGCTTACAACGTTCAGTTTGTTGGCCCGAAGCCGATCTTCATCGACAGCCTGTCGTTTCAGCGTTACACAGAAGGAGAGTACTGGGCCGGGCATCGACAGTTCTGCGAGCAATTTATCAATCCTCTGTTGTTGCGTTCAGTAAACGGAATTCCGCACAACGCCTGGTATCGAGGTGAGTTAGAGGGAATTTCCGCTGCGGATCTAAGCAGACTGCTGCCGTGGCGAAGCCGGCTCTCCTGGAACGTGCTGACCAATGTATTTATGCAGGCGCGCTTGCAGAACACTTCAAGCTCAAGTGATGCAATAGAGAAGGCGAAAGCACGCAAGTTGCCTCGCATCGGCTATGAACAAATTTTGCACGGTCTACGTAAGTGGATCGCTGGACTCGAGCCCAAGATGGATAGCAAGACCGTGTGGCAGGACTATGCAACCGACAATAGCTATGCCGATGAAGAAGCGGTGAACAAACGTCGCTTCGTCGCTGAATTTACACGTGCGGCAAATCCGAAAATATTTCTCGATATCGGCTGCAATACCGGTGACTACTCTGTAGTTGCCCTGGAAAATGGCGCGCAGCTTGCGATTGGTTTCGACTTTGATCATGGCGCTCTGGAGTACGGCTATCGGCGCGCCGTAAACGAGTCGCTAAACTTCCTTCCTCTACACCTGGATGCAGCCAACCCCAGTCCTAATCAGGGCTGGTCTCAAGCCGAAAGGAAAGGATTTGGAGAGCGAGCCAAAGGCGATGCTGTTATCGGACTGGCTCTGATTCATCACCTCGCTATTGCCAAGAACTTGCCCCTTGATGAAGTCATCGGCTGGCTCGTCGATATGGCGCCACAGGGCGTCATCGAATTCGTGCCGAAAAAGGATGCGATGGTGCAGCGACTGTTGCAGATGCGCGAAGACCTTTTTGCCGATTACGATCAAGCGACGTTCGAGAAATATCTTGGTTCTCGTGCCCGAATAGTAAAATCTGAAACCGTATCCGCCAGCGGCAGAGTGCTGTATTGGTTCGATCGTGGCTAAGGCGCAAGCTTTTTTAGGCCACTTCGTTCGGTTACTTGCCGTTGCCGCTATTCCAGTAGCAACCGTTACGCTGTTCGCTACCACGGCAATTTATGCGGGCAACGCATCGGAATTCTCCAGTTCCTTGCCACCCTTGCTCGCGATTATTCTGCCGTATGCAGGAGGCCTGGCTGTTGCTCTCGCGCTCATGGGATCGCTCCTGACGAAACGCGGGAAGGATCGCTATACGACATTTCTAAGCGCGTTGGCTGTTCTACTTTGGTTGCAGGGAAACATCCTGGTCTGGAACTACGGAGTATTCGACGGCAGCAGCATTAACTGGATGACCGGCGTCTGGCGCGGCATCCTGGATGTTTCAATCTGGATAGCCGTAATACTGCTCGCTATTTATGGCTATCGGAAACTAGGTAAAGGCCTGCTTATCGCTGCGGTCGCAACGCTTGTGATGCAGACGCTGTCAGCGACGCTTACTCTGAGCAGCAATACGCAAATCTTGCAGGCAAAGGATGTAGTGGCCAACCTGGAGGGCCGCAGTGAGGTGATGCGCTTTTCCCCCACTAAAAATATCGTCCACATTGTGATGGACGGATTTCAGTCTGACATTTTCGCGTCAATTCTCAACGATACCAGCGAGCGAGACTTCAAGAGTGAGTTGCGCGGATTTACCTACTTCGATCAACACCTCGGCGCGTATCCTTACACACAGCTAACCGTACCGGCGATGTTGAGCGGTAAATTGTTTCAAAATGACGTACCGGTCGACACTTTTATTGAGCAAACGATGCAAGGCCCGACCGTAATCAACAAAGCCTACGCGGCGGGTTACGCGATCGACATCGCGGCGGCAGCCGCGCTCCGCAATGTGTACGCTCTCGGCGACTACTCGAACGCGTTTAGCATCGCTAGCAGCGGGCACGTTACTGCGCAGGATATCGCGATAATAGACGCGGCGAAGTTGACAGATCTTGCTCTCTTTCGCGTGCTTCCACATTTCGCCAAGGCCCTCGTGCATCGCGACGAGTTATGGATATTTCAAGCAAAAGTCCAAAGCAGTGCTTTCCTTCACATGCAGTACTTTTCCGATCTGGCTTTTCTTAAGGACCTCGCTACAGAGATGTCGACAGATCGCGATACGCCCGTGTACAAAATGATTCATGTAATGCTCAGTCATCGGCCATTTGTCGGTAATGAGCGTTGCGAGTTTGATGGACGGAAGTCGGGCTCCCGAGACGAGGTAACGACACATGCTCAGTGTGGCCTCGTCAGAGTAATGAATGTCTTGCAACGAATGAAGGACTTGGGGATTTACGACAGCAGTCTTATCGTGCTGATGGCTGATCACGGCGCATGGGTGCCGGTTGAGAACTTCGAAACATCGGCGCGCGTGAGTGCGCTAACCGTAGCGATGGCGACACCGACTTTGGCGATCAAACCGCCCGATGCTGGTCATGCATTTCAAGTTTCAAATGTACCGTCTTCCATGATCGATATTCCCACAACCATCGCGGGTCTCGCTGCGATCGATGGCGGTTTCGGAGGTGAATCGGTGTTTAGCATCGAAGCGGGCGTGGCCAGGGACAGGCGCCACCTCACCTATGGCTACGGCATTAATCCCGATGCCAAGGGATATTTGTTTCCCATGCAGGAGTGGTTGGTCAACGGCAATCCGTATGAATCGGAATCATGGCAGCAGAGCAACCGATATCTACCAGCGGGGGACGATTGAAAGACAAACTCACGTATGTTATTGACGAGACTTGCAAAGCAACATGAGTGGTGACCGACTGATGCGTTCCGAAAATGCCTTTCCAGGCTCGTTTCTCGTACTTCTTGCTCTTATCGGCATGTCCGACGCATGCGGCGACGCGCCGTATATCGATCCGGCAGATGATGCGGCCCATTTCGGTGACATCTACAATATCCTGTTTTGGGATACTGCTCAGAAAGTTGCTGGTTTTCGCAACATGGAAAAACTGGCGTGGACGCGCCAGGTCGATGCCGGCACCGATCCTTACCCCTTGCCAGAGAAGAAGTCTGATCTATCAGATTTCTCATTCGTATTCGAGGATGCCGTAGTAACGCTCGACGACTACATCCGTTCACACAACGTAGCGGGCCTTCTGGTGATCAAGGATGGCGTGGTCGTCTATGAGCGCTACGAACTCGGAAACTCGGCCGAGAGTCTGTGGATTTCATTCTCCGTGGCCAAATCAGTCACGTCTTTGCTGGTTGGGGCGGCTATTCAGGATGGCTACATCAAGAATGTTGACGAAAAGGTCAGCGACTACCTGCCGCGGCTCAAGAATTCGTCGTACGACGATGTGACCATCCGGAATCTAATGCAGATGTCATCAGGTGTGCAGTGGGACGAGGACTACGCGGACCCGGAGTCGGACATTAATACCATCAAGTGGGATACGTTGAGTATCTATGATCAGTTGCGAGACAAACCTCGATTTGCAGCGCCGGGGGAGGTTTTTAACTACAACACTGCGGAAACCAATCTTGTAGGCACTCTATTGCGCTCGGCTATCGGCAATAATTTGTCGACCTATCTCAGTGAGAAAATCTGGCAGCCGTTTGGTATGGAATTCGACGCAGTCTGGAGTCTCAGCGAGTCTGGCGGCGGCGAATTCGGTGGCAGTAGCCTCAATGCCACGCTGCGGGATTACGGGAGAATTGGACTATTCGCGCTTCAGGATGGGCGCTTGCGAGACGGAACCAGAGTGCTGCCTGAGAGTTGGATGGCGGAATCGGTGACCCCGTCGCAAGGGTTGGATCGCTACGGGTATCTCTGGTGGCTAAGAGGCGAAGGGACCTATGCGGCCTCCGGTATTTTCGGTCAGGCGATTCATGTTGATCCGGTTAATAACATCGTCATTGCGCAGCAAAGCGCTCGCGAGGCTGCGAGCCTGCCTGATGACTGGGCATTGCAGCTCGCACTCTTTAAGGCAATTTCGGATCAACTACGCCGTTAGACCCGTAATAAGCTCGTTATTTCCCCGGTCTGTTTGTAGATGCAATACATATACTATGCAGTAGCATTTCTGGTTGCGGTCGTAGCGCTGCTACTAGTCGTGAATCGTCCGCAGTACGTGCAGATAGACGCTCCAATTCCTGCCGCTTTCCAGGGCACGACATTCCCGCACGATTCATTCGAACAATTGCTTCATCAATGGGTCAGTGACGACGGCAGAATCGACTACGAGGGCTGGCACGCGTCGAGCTCGTCCGTCGCCAAACTGAACGGCTATCTGGCGGCCGTTAGCTCGATCAGCCCGACCTCGGCACCGGAACGCTTCGCGATGCGCAGTGATGAGCTCGCGTACTGGTTGTATGCGTATAACGCCTATGTGATCAAGAGTGTGCTGGACCATTGGCCTGTTGCCAGTGTCACTGATGTCAAAGCACCTATTGAAGCGGTCAAGGGGCTCGGGTTTTTTTACCGTCAGCGTTTCGAATTCGGCGGCAAGCACATGAGCTTGCTGTACGTTGAAAACACCATTATTCGTAAGGGTTACCAAGACGCGCGAATTCACTTCGTACTAAGTTGCGCCAGCGAAAGCTGCCCAGTCGTGCGACCGGATTTGCCGACGGGCGCGGCGCTGGAAAATTTTCTGGCGACAGCAGCGACGGAGTTCGCCAGCGACCCAGGCAATATTTCTGTTGACCATCAGGCTCGCGAAGTCGTCCTGTCCCGAATTTTCAAGTGGTATCGCAGCGACTATGAGGTGGTATTCAATGAGTATGACTGGGCGCTCAATTCTGCCCTGTAAGGTAAGGCGTCCGCGATCCAACTTCATCGCGGTGCTCCTGAAAATGGCTATCTTCGAGTGATTTTATTCAAAAGTTTGTAAACGAAATCCACTGCTAGCGCATCTAACACCTAAACCGCCTCATTACGTGGCGGCACAGGGCGTGTAGCAGGGGGGCTAAACTGAAAATCGCGGACACATCTGGGCAAGATATTCGCCTCGAACCACCGAGCAAACGCAAGCTGCAGCTGGCTGCTGGCGGTGCTTTTCTGGTCATCATTGTTCTTGCATGGCTTGCAGCGCCGCTATTTCAGCGTTGGGCTAACGCTACGATATCGATACCTTTCGACCGCGTTCGCGTCGCTACTGTGACGCGCGGCGACCTGGTGCGAGATGTTTCGGTACAAGGACGAGTTGTTGCGGCGGTGAGCCCGACTCTTTATTCAACAGCCCCTGGCACGATTACCTTGAACGTGGATGCTGGTGAGCGGGTCATTGAAGGCCAGGTCGTTGCAGTCGTAGATAGCCCGGACCTTGCGAGTTTGCTGGAGCAGGCGGAATCATCTTTGGAGCAGCGCCAGGTCGAACTGGAGCGGCAGCGAATAGAAGCTCGTCAGTTGGCGTTGGAGAAAAGAAAGTCGGCCGATCTCGCTGAGGTGTCTCTTACCGCAGCGGACCGCGAAAAGCGCCGCGCCGATCAGGCTTACGATCTTGGCGTAATTTCCGTCATCGACTACGAGAAAGCTCAGGACGATTTGCAAAACGCGAAAGTCGCACACGGGCATGCGATCGCCGATGCAGATCTGTTTGATGAGCGACTCGCGTTCGAAATTCGTGCCAGTGAGCTTGAACTCAACAGACAAGTCTTGATGGTGAGGAATTTGCAGCGGCGCGTCGATGACCTGGCGATCAAGTCACCAGTCAGTGGCGTTGTTGGCGATCTGCTAGTCGACCAGAAAATGGCAGTTGGCGTAGACACGCCGATCATGGCGGTTGTTGACCTGACTCGCTTCGAGATCGATGCGCAGATTCCGGAAAGTTATGCCGATGACCTCGACGTAGGCATGCAGGCCGAAATTATGATCGGTGGTGATAAATATTCCGGCGAGTTGGTTGCCGTATCCCCTGAAATTCTGAACAACCAGGTAAATGGTCGCATACGCTTCAGCGGAACGGGACCTACCAACCTGCGCCAAAACCAGCGTCTGACTACGCGCATTCTGTTGGCCGAGTATCAAGACGTCTTGATCGTGCAACGTGGGCAGTTTCTGGATAGCGGCGGTGGCCGCATTACCTATGTTCTGAATTCCGAGGGCCTCGCCGAGCGGCGTGCCATCGAAGTTGGCGCCAGAAGTCTCGGCGCTGTCGAAATTGTCGCCGGCCTGAGTCAGGGCGACACCATCGTAATTTCAAATCTGGATCCTTTCCGCAGTGCGGACACGGTTCTTCTCACCGAATAATTGTCTTAATCAGGAGCACACGACATGCTGCAAATGAACAACGTCTCGAAAACCTATCGCACGGATACTGTTGAGACACACGCGTTGCGAGAGTTTTCATTGACCGTCGACGAGGGCGAATTCGTTTCGGTTACGGGGCCTTCCGGATCCGGCAAGACCACCTTCTTGAATATTGCAGGCCTGCTTGAGGATCTGACCGGCGGAACCTACGAACTCGATGGTCGCGATA
>CAYWYT010000003.1:0-31182 GCA_964462665.1 uncultured Woeseiaceae bacterium
CTCGCTATTTTAGCGACAGCACTGTCACGCTGCCGGGCCAGGACTTTGTAGCAACCGAATCGTCCGATTACATCGCGGAAGTTAGCTTTCTGCTCAACGAAAACATGAACTTCGATCTCGGTTATCAATGGGGCGAGTCGGGAGTCGGTACAACACAATCGGAAGCTAGATTTCAGTACCGACCGTCCAGCAACAAGATCTTGAATCTCGCCTATCGTTTTCGTCGTGACTCACTCGAGCAAGGCGACCTGTCATTGTCATGGCCGGTCCGCAGCAACTGGAATGTCGTCGGCCGCTACAACTATTCATTTCGCGACAATGAAGCTTTGGAGCAATTTTTCGGCATAGAATATGACAGCTGTTGCTGGGGTCTCCGACTCGTGGCGCGGCGCCATATTTCGACTCGCGACGGAACTCAGGATTCCTCGATCGGTCTGCAATTAGTATTGAAAGGAATGGCAAGCGTCGGTACCGCGGCTGACAAAGTTCTCGAACGTGGTATTCTTGGCTATTCCGCTGACTCTCGGTAAGAATTTGTGTTTAAAATCAATAGTTTATATGCCGCCGCTATACTGGCGGTTGCGCCCTTCGCACTAGCCGAAGAGCTGTCATCAACAGGTGAATTCATTGATGGTGTCGCTGCGGTGGTTGACGATGGCGTCGTTCTTAAGAGTCAGCTGACCGATCAAATTGCATTGATTACGCGGCGCGCAGAGACTGAAAACATCTCATTACCGCCCCCCGCGGAGCTGCGCGAGCAACTCCTGGAACGACTGATTCTCACCGAAGTTCAGTTACAACGCGCCAGCCGCATGGGCTTGAGAATCTCCGATCAAATGGTGAATGAGTCCATCGGCCGGATTGCTGATCAGAACGGAGTAAAGTTCGAAGACATGCCGGCTATATTGGCTGCTGACGGTATTGATTACGCGAAATTCAGACGCGACCTGCGCGAGGAAATTACACTCGAACAATTGCGACGGGCCGATGTCGGCAATCGAATTGGTTATACCGAACGTGAGCTGGAAATGTGCATCGCGGATCTCGAAGACAATGTTGCGATCAATTCTGACTACAATATATCCAACATCACGCTTTCGATGCCCGAATCGGCGTCCGGCGCAGTCATCGAAGAAACCTTGGCGGAAGCGGAATTAATAATTTCGCGGCTGAAAGACGGCGCCGACTTCGCCGCTCTTGCGATTCGATATTCCGACGCACAAAACGCACTCGATGGTGGCGCACTGGGTTGGCTCAAGGGCGAACAGCTGCCGTCCCTTTACATTAATCTGGTTGGCGAATTGGGAGCCGGCGATGTAACTGATCCCATTCGCGCGCCGAACAGTTTTCACATTGTAAAAGTCAACGACTTACGCAGCGCTGTGGAGCAGAGTCAAATCGATCAGGTACTGGTACGACATATCCTTGTGACACCTAATGAAATTATTGACGACGAGACCGCACAACAACGACTCGACGACGCCTTGGTCAGAATCGGGGAAGGCGAAGACTTCGGTGAAATCGCAAAACTCCTGTCGGACGATCCGGGCTCTGCCAACCTTGGCGGCGAAATGGGTTGGAGTGGCCCAGGCACGTTCGTACCCGAATTTGAGGAAGTCGTAGATGCCGCGGAAATCGGCGAGCTCAGTGAACCTTTTAAATCTCGATTCGGCTGGCATATCGTCGAGGTCATGGACAAACGTGTGTATGACAACACCGAGGACGTGAAGAGAGGCAATTGCGTAGCCAAGATTCGTAACAGCAAAATGGAAGAAGAGACGCAGTTATGGATCCAGCGCCTTCGCGACGAATCTTACGTCGATATTCGAATCTGAATATCCCCATTGCCGTAACGGCCGGGGAACCGGCCGGCATCGGGCCGGATCTATGCCTGGCCCTCGCTAACACCGAACTGTGTTCCGATATCGTTGTTATCGCTGATCCTGACGTTCTTCGTGCGCGGGCGAGGCGGCTCGGCATCGACTACCCTGAGCAATTACAGGTCGTGCCTGTTACTTGCCCCAACCCTGACGTCTGCGGCGAGCCCTCTACTGCGAACGCTACCGCGCTACTGGATAGTCTGCGACTTGCGGTAGACGGTTGTCGGCAGGGGAAATTCTCAGCACTGGTCACCGCACCATTGCAGAAAAGTATCATCAACGATGCCGGCATACCGTTCACCGGACACACCGAATTTCTGGCAGAGCTTTGCGATACACCAAAGCCAGTGATGTTATTGGTCGCCGGCGACCTGCGGGTCGCCCTAGCAAGCACGCACCTGCCATTGCGTAGTGTGCCGGACTATCTGACGCAAGATGGAATCCGCGACGTATTAAATATTTTACATGCCGATTTACGGACGCGGTTCGGCATTGAGAACCCGGAAATTATCGTATGCGGTTTGAACCCGCACGCCGGGGAAGGTGGACATCTGGGCAAAGAAGATGACGCCGTTATCGCGCCCGTCGTTCGCGAGCTTGCCGCAGCGGGATTAAATATCCGCGGACCTGTTCCCGCCGACACGGCATTTACGCCGGCTGCAGGCGGCAAAGACGCAGTACTGGCGATGTATCACGACCAGGGGCTGCCCGTTCTCAAGTACGCGGGTTTCGGCCACGCCGTGAACGTAACTCTGGGATTGCCGATCATCAGGACCTCCGTCGATCACGGCACAGCGCTCGACATTGCCGGAACCGGACAAGCTGACACTGGCAGTCTTATTGCCGCCATCGAACTCGCCGCGAAGATGGCCGCGAGATGACTGCGCATCGACCACGCAAACGCTTCGGGCAACATTTTCTGACTGACCCGGGGGTGGTTTACGAGATTGTGCGATCTATTCGTCCGTCGGGTAGCGATATTGTGGTCGAGATTGGTCCTGGCCTGGCGGCCATCACGGCACCACTGTTAGCGGGTGCGGGTAGCATGCACGCCATCGAGCTGGATCGGGACCTGGCTGCTGAATTACGGCGGCGCTTCCAGGACGAGCCCAAGCTAACCATTCACGAGGCCGACGCCTTGCGCTTCGATTATTCCACTCTGGGGGAAGGGCTACGCGTAGTCGGAAATTTACCGTACAACATTTCCACGCCATTACTGTTTCATCTGCTCGACTATCGGGCGCACATCGCGGACATGCATTTCATGCTGCAAAAAGAAGTCGTAGCGCGAATGGCGGCCCCGCCGGGCAGCAAGGCTTACGGGCGTCTCGGCATTATGCTGGGTTGCTACTTTGATATTGAGGCATTGTTCGACGTTGACCGGCAGGCGTTTGATCCGCCGCCCGACGTTACTTCAGCGATCGTCCGCCTCACCCCATTGCCCGAAGGAACCTATGACGTTCGCGATGCAGCCAAGTTGTCACGACTGGTCGCAACGGCGTTCAGCCAGCGCCGCAAGACCGTGCGCAACGCCTTGCGAAAGGTCGCTGATGAAGCGCTGCTCAAATCGGTTGGTATCGACCCGAGCCTCCGACCTGAGGCAATCGCAATTGCAGAATATGTACGCCTCGCGAATACGTTAGACTAAGCCCATGGAAGAGAAAACCTTCGACATCGGTATTGATGTTGCGACCAACTACATCGACGATCAGTCCGAACCTGAGTCCGACCGTTACGTATTCGCGTACACCATCACCATTGCCAACAATGGCGAGTTGCCCGCTCGACTTATCAGTCGCCATTGGGTAATTACCGATGCCAACGGCAAGGTTCAGGAAGTAACGGGTGACGGCGTTGTTGGCGAACAGCCGCATCTTAACCCCGGTGAGGTATTTCGCTACTCAAGCGGCGCAGTACTCGAGACACCGGTTGGCGCAATGCAGGGCCTGTATCGAATGGAGGCAGACAACGGCGTTAATTTCGACGCGCCTATCGCTCCATTTACACTCGCAGTGCCGGGCGTACTTCACTAGGTCGTTGGCGAATCAGTATGGCGGTATATGCAATCGGTGACTTGCAGGGCTGTTACGACCCGTTTCGACATCTGCTCGACGAGTTAGCATTCGACCCGAACTTGGACACACTCTGGCTAACCGGCGATCTCGTCAATCGAGGTCCTAAGTCGCTGAAAACTCTACGCTTTGTGAAGTCTCTAGGCAGTTCCGTCATCACTGTTCTGGGCAATCACGATTTGCATCTACTCGCCCTGGCCGCCGGCCAGGTGCGTGGCAAACAACGCTTTGAATCTCTGAGCAAGATCTTGAGCGCACCTGACCGGGATGAGCTTATCGACTGGCTTCGCCACCAACCTCTCGCGCACTACGACGAATCGTTGGACACGTTACTGGTGCATGCGGGTACCCATCAGGATTGGGACGTCAGGCAAACGCTTGAGCGAGCAGCCGAAGTCGAGGCTTGTCTGCAGGGTAATGACGAGACGTTGCTTGGAAAAATGTACGGCAACGAGCCGGCTGCGTGGTCGGATCAGCTCGATGGCTATAAGCGACTGCGATTCATCATCAATTGCCTGACAAGAATGCGCATGCTCACCAATCAGGGGCGCCTGAACTTTTCGCACAGCGGATCACCTGTTCCGGTACGCAAGAAATATGTGCCCTGGTTTGAATACGAGAACCGCGCAACCACTGATACTCGTATTGTGTTCGGTCACTGGTCAGCGCTTGGGCTGATGGTGATGCCCAAATTACTAAGTCTGGATACCGGTTGTGTGTGGGGACGTCAGTTGACGGCGGTGCGTATTGATAAGAAAAAACCGCGCGTCATTCAGGTCAAAGGACAGTCTGGATGAATATCCTCGGCGCAGGTCAATGCGGCACCTTGCTAGCGACGATTCTCGCGCAGCATGTTGCAAAGATTGATCTTTTTGAACGCGGCGCCGATCCGCGCCGCGGTCAGGCATCAGCCGGGCGTTCTATCAACCTGGCACTTGCTGCACGTGGCATACGCGCGCTGGAGACGGCAAATGTCATGCACAAAGTCGAGCCGCTCCTGGTGCCGATGCGCGGACGCATGCTGCACAACATCGACGGCTCGACAGAGTTTCTTTCTTACGGCCATCGCGAAGACGAACAAATCTACTCCGTATCACGCGGCCAACTCAATCAAGTGCTACTCGATGCGGCCGAGAAAAAAGGCAACATCGATATCCACTTTCAACATCAGGTGACCGACTACGATCGCCAGGCGGCGATCGCAACCGTGCGTAATCACGCCACTGACAGTGATATCGAACTTCAGGGTCAACCGCTGATTGCTGCGGATGGCGCTGGATCGGTTGTGCGCAATTCCTATAAAGACTCAGATATGATTGCTGCCAGCGAGTCTCGTTTGCAGCATGGCTACAAAGAACTCACTATTCCTGCTGGCCCGGATGGCATGTTTCAGCTCGATCCCGCAGCGCTGCACATCTGGCCGCGCGGGGGCTTCATGTTGATCGCCCTGCCCAATCCCGGCGGCGACTTCACACTCACCTTGTTTCTCCCCAACACGGGCGATCCTGGCTTCGACACGTTGCAAGACGACGCCAGCGTGACAACATTCTTCGAGAATAACTTTGCCGACGCCGCAGCGCTTATTCCGAATCTCAGCGAGACCTTCATCAATAATCCACTTGGACTGCTGGGCACCATACGCTGTCAGCACTGGCATGACGGCGGCGACATGCTGCTCATTGGAGACGCCGCCCACGCCATCGTGCCCTTCCATGGTCAGGGCATGAATCTCGCTCTGGAAGACTGCGTATTGCTGGAAAAACTTTTGCGCGAGCTTGGAGCAAACTGGGAAAGCGTATTCGCTCGCTTTGAAGCGACGCAGTTGCGTAACGCCAACGCGATCGCCGATATGGCGCTCGAGAACTACGTTGAAATGCGCGACACCGTTCGCGACCCCAAATTCGCACTGCAAAAAGAGTTGTCGTTCGAACTTGAGCGTCGATTGCCTGAGCGTTTCATTCCGCGTTACTCGATGGTGATGTTTCACGCTGACATTCCCTACGGGGATGCTCAGGACAGAGGTGCGATTCAAAAATCGCTGCTCGAACAACTCACGCGGGACGTGGACAGGCTTGAGCAAATCGACCTGGACGCGGCTGTCGCGACCGTAGTAGAGGAGCTAGCTCCGCTCTAGCTCCGAACGAACACTCCAGAGCTCGGGGAAAAATCGCAGACCGAGTGCTTTCTGCAGGAATGCGACGCCGCTCGTGCCACCGGTACCTTTGCCGTAGCCGATAATCCGTTCAACGGTCTTCATGTGACTAAATCGCCACATCTGAAACTCGTGTTCGAGATCTACGAGCTTTTCCGCCAATTCGTACAGCTGCCAGTATTCATCAACCGACGAATAGACCTTGGCCCAGGCAGCTTCAACCGCTGGGCTGGGCACATAGGGTTGCGACCAGTCGCGCTCGAGGTACTCGTCTGGAATATCAAATCCCTTGCGCGCCAGGTGCTGCAGGCAAAGGTCGTAAATGCTGGGCGAATTCAGAACTTTGTTGAGATGTTCAAAGCGTTTCGGGTCTTGTCGATGCACTTTAACCAGCGCCGCGTTCTTGTTGCCTAAAGCGAACTCAATCTCACGATACTGAAACGACTGCACGCCCGAACTTTGCCCGAGACTGTCGCGAAATCCCCGATAGTCGGCTGGCGTCATAGTCGACAACACGGCCCAGCTCTGGCGTAACTGTCCCTGAACTCGAGAAACTCGAGACAGCATTTTGAATACCGCACCGAGGTTATCGTTTTCGACTTCGCGCATTGCCGCGGTGATCTCATGTATACAAAGCTTCATCCACAACTCGGATGCCTGGTGGATAACCATGAACATCATTTCGTCGTGGGCGCCCGAACGCATTTGTTGGCATTCGAGCAACTTGTCCATAGACAGATAGCTGCTATAGCTGATGTCCTGGTCCCAGTGAATGCCGTCCATTTCTTTGCTAGTCATGGATGTTCCAGAATATTGGTAACTTAATGCGGACTATTATGCGCGAATCGACGCAAATAGTGCGGCTGTGCTGCACAGCAGGCCGGAAACAATGACGACTTCCTGCAGGCCCCAGATATTGGCCGCCGTTCCGACCAGCAAACTACCGAGCGCAGTACCACCGAATGCGATCATTCCCCAGAAGCTGCTGACGCGTCCGCGCACCGAATCGTCGATAAGGGTCTGAATCAATATCTGTGAGCCAACGCCGCACAACGACAGAATCATTCCCAGCCAGACGACGACCGTAACAGCGATCCAAAATTGCTCAATAAGGCCAAGTGACGCGATCAGCAATCCAGCGATGATGACGGCCACTCGAATTATTCGGACATTGAGCCATTCGACGCCGCGAGACATTGCCAGACCAGAAATCACGGCACCTGCACCAATAGCCGAGGTCAATGCGGCGAGTCCGCCACTGCCACGTTCAAACACGGCGTCTGCAAACGCGGGCATCATTTCGAGTGCCCCGCGTCCGAACACCGATGCAACCGCAATGATCATTAGCAAAGCGCGAATCGCTGGATTGCCCAAAATGTAGTTGATTCCCTCGCCCATCTCGCGCCAGACATGACGCGCTTTGCCCGATTGTTCAGCGGAGGGGTTGAGGCGCACTATCAACATCACTGCGATGAGCGCCAGATAGGACAAACCGTTAACCATGAACGCCGCGGCGACCCCGTAGATTGCGATTATGAGTCCTGCGACAGCCGGGCCGACGAAACGCGACAAGTTGAATGAGATCGCCGTAATCGCGATAGCGCTCTGCAGCTGATTTTTCTCCACCAGATTCGGCACGATCGTCATGCGCACCGGCATATGCGCGCCGTCCAATGTGCCTTGCATGAACGCGAGTAGCGTCAGGACGTAGATATCGATAACGCCGAGCGTCGCTAACAAGCCAAGCAGCAGCATGTTCATGATGCTCATCGAGTTGATCAGCAACGACGCCGCACGGCGATCGAATCGGTCTGCGAGCACGCCGAATATCGGGCCGAATACGACCGCAGGTGCAAACTGGGAGAACGCAACGATACCGACCCAGAATTCAGAGGCCGATATTTCCCAGGCATACCAACCCAGAGCAACGCGGTATATCCAAAGGCCATGCAGGGAAATCGTATTGCCGATCATGTAGATCAGAAAGTTGCGATTGCGAATCGCAGATTTATTCATTGCGGGAATACGTCAGTATCGCGAAGTCGTAGTCGTTCGACTCGTCCGCACTATGTTCCTCACGCGCCATCTCGAGCCAGTCAGACTCATCAAGGGCCGGGAAAATAGTATCGCCTTCAAGATCCACTTTGACGCGTGTAAGGTAGATGCGATCTGCCAGCGGCAGGAACAAGCGGTAAATCTCGCCACCGCCAATAATCATTACTTCGGCGGCATGGGCTGCTGCTGCGATCGCTGCCGCAGGTGAAGATACGATGTCGCAGCCATCGGCGGCGAATTCGGCCTGCGTCGTTATCACGATGTTTTGCCGGCCCGGCAACGCCCTGCCAATCGACTCAAATGTCTTGCGACCCATGACAATGGGCTTTCCCATAGTCAGCGCTTTGAATCGCTTGAGGTCGTCAGAGAGATGCCACGGGAGATCGCCGGCAACGCCGATGACATTGTTCGTCGACGCGGCGACAACTATGTTGATCGAACCCGGACGGATCACACCGCGACAGCCGCTCTTATGTGCGCATGCGGCTCGTAATTGACGATTTCGAAATCGTCGAATTCGTAGTCAAAAATACTGGCTGGCCGGCGCTTGATTGCCAGACGCGGCAGCTGCATCGGCTCACGCTGCAATTGTTCGTCAGCCTGGTCGAGATGATTGAGATACAAGTGACAATCGCCACCGGTCCAAATGAAATCTCCAACCGCGAGATCTGCTTGCTGCGCGATCATGTGAGTCAGCAAGGCATACGATGCGATATTGAACGGCACACCGAGGAAAATGTCGCAGCTGCGCTGGTACAGCTGACAAGATAACTTGCCGTCGGCGACGTGCAACTGAAACATCATGTGGCAGGGCGGCAAAGCCATGTCCTCGAGCTGCCCCGGATTCCAGGCGCTAACGATAATCCGGCGCGAGTCCGGTGTTTCTCGTAACTGCTGCATGACCTGACTTATCTGATCGACCGTTCCGCCGTCGGGCTTCGGCCAACTACGCCATTGCACGCCGTAGACAGGACCCAACTCGCCATTTTCATCCGCCCATTCGTCCCAGATCGAAACACCGTTATCTTTGAGGTACTGCGTATTGCTGTCGCCGCGCAAGAACCAAAGCAGTTCATGAACAATAGAGCGCATATGCAATTTCTTGGTCGTGACCAGTGGAAAACCTTTGCTTAGGTCAAAGCGCATCTGATGTCCGAACACACCGAGCGTGCCGGTGCCGGTTCTGTCATCGCGTTGCGTGCCGTTCTCGCGCACATGTCGCATCAAGGACAAATACTGTTGCATGTCAGGCTGCCGCCTCCCTTTTTTTGTCTTGTGAGTACGCTATGCCGAGCATGACCGCGCCCGCGATGATCATCGGGGCACTCAAGATCTGGCCCATCGTAACCCAATCCAGCGCGAGGTGGCCAAGGTGCGCATCGGGCACGCGATAGAATTCTACGAAGAATCTGAACACGCCGTACATCAGCAGGAACAGCGCCGAAACAGCCATGTACGGTCGCGGTTTCGCCGAGTACCACCACAGGATAACGAACAGCGCGAGGCCCTCCAGAGCCGCTTCGTATAACTGCGATGGATGACGCACCACACCCTGGTACATCACTCCCCAGGCGACGGTCGTTTCGCTGCCCCATAGCTCGCCATTGATGAAGTTACCAATGCGTCCGGCGCCCAGACCGATTGGTACGATTGGAGCGACAAAGTCGAGGATGTCCCAGATGGTCTTACCGAGTTTGCGGCCATACCACCACATGGCAGTCATGACGCCGGCGAGACCGCCATGAAACGACATGCCGCCGTCCGTGATCTTGAACAGGTACAACGGATCGCTGATCAGCTCATCCCAGCCATAGACCAGGCAATACCCTACCCGGCCGCCAATGATCACACCGAGCATCCCATAGAAAAGCAGATCATCGACTTGCGTCTGATTCACAGGCGAGTCGGCACGCTGACACCGACGTCGGGCCAGCCACCACGCCATCAGGAAGCCGATGACGTACATCAGGCCGTACCAGCGAATTTTTATGAAGCCGATCTGAAACAGAATCGGGTCAATCTCAGGGTAGACGAACATGAAATTCTTCGGAGTCCGGGAGAGGTCTGTATCATAGCAAAACATGAGCAATCGCCTCTCTAAAGAAACCAGTCCCTACCTGTTGCAGCACGCCGAAAACCCGGTTGACTGGTACCCGTGGGGCGACGAAGCTTTCGCGGCGGCCGAGGCCAGTGGCAAGCCCGTGATGTTGTCTATCGGCTATTCGGCCTGCCATTGGTGTCATGTCATGGCGCATGAATCCTTCGAAGACGATGCGACTGCGGACTTGATGAACGAGCTATTCATCAACATCAAGGTTGATCGTGAAGAGCGGCCCGACATCGATCGCATTTACCAGACCGCGCACCAGTTGCTCACCCAGCGTGGTGGCGGCTGGCCGTTGACCATGTTCCTGAGCGGCGACGATCAACGCCCGTTTTTCGGCGGCACCTATTTTCCCAAAGAGCAGCGCTATGGCATGCCGTCATTCAGCGAACTGTTAAACAGCATTGCCACCTATTACAACGAGAAGTCGGACGAAGTAAGGGACCAGGCAGAACGACTTAGCGAAGTGTTTATGCGTTTGGAGCCTGCGCCGGCAGATGATGATCTGTCGATTACGGCCAAGCCGCTGCAAAAAGTCCGCGAGCAGCTTGCGCAAAGTTTTGACGGTGACTTCGGCGGATTCGGCGGCGCGCCCAAATTTCCACACCCCGGAACGATAGACCGGATGTTGCGGCACTGGCGCACCACGGCCCAGGAGGTTGAGCCGGACATCGACGCGCTGTTCATGGCGTCGCTGACACTGACGCGCATGGCCGAAGGCGGCATCTACGATCATGTCGGCGGCGGATTTTGTCGCTACTCCGTGGATCGCTACTGGCAAATTCCGCACTTCGAAAAGATGCTCTACGACAACGGGCCGCTGTTGGCGATCTACGCCCAAGCGCACCTCGCCACCGGCGAAGCACTGTTTCGCAACACCGCCGTCGAAACCGCGGAGTGGATGCTGGCCGATATGCGCGCGCCGAACGGCGGTTTTTATTCGTCACGCGACGCGGACTCAGAAGGCGAGGAAGGCCTGTTCTACGTCTGGACACCGGAGGCCGTCGCGAAGCTTGTAGCAGACGACTACCCGATTGTTGAGAGTCGCTTCGGCCTCAACAAAGAGGCCAATTTTGAAGGCGCGTGGCATCTCACTGTGCGTGAATCTCTACCTAACATAGCCAGCGAGACGAAACAGTCCGTGGAAGCTGTAGAAGCGGCTCTTGCTCGTGCCCGAGACATTTTGTTCAAGGAGCGCGAGACGCGCATCGCGCCGGATCGTGACGACAAGCAACTGACCTCATGGAATGCCCTCGCCGTGCGTGGCCTGGCAATAGCCGGCCGCATTCTGGAGCGTCGCGAATTTGTCGATGCAGCGGCCAACGCTGTCGACTTTCTCAAAGAGAATCTGCTGGTCGATGGTCGCCTGTATGCCAGCTACAAGGACGGTCGCGCCCGCTTCCCAGCCTACCTCGACGACCATGCGTTTCTCGTCGAAGCTATTTTGGAGTTGCTGCAATCACGCTGGAATACTGAGCAGCTGAAATTCGCGACTCTGATTGCCGACTTGATGCTCGCGCACTTCGAAGATGCCGAACAAGGCGGCTTCTATTTCACAGCCGATGATCACGAAACGTTAATGCATCGTCCAAAACCGCTTGCGGACGAAGCCATGCCCTCCGGAAATGGCGTCGCCGCCTACGCTTTGCAGCGACTCGGGCACCTGCTCGGCGAGCAACGTTATATCGATGCTGCAGATCGGGCACTGCGTAATGCCTGGAAAGCGATCGATGAATATCCGCACGGACATGTCACGTTATTGAACGCGCTGGAAGAAAACCTGACGCCACCAGAAATTATCGTATTGCGTGGCGACGCTAGCGAGGTGGAGCGCTGGCGTGACTCGGCCGGCAAACTCTATGCGCCATCGCGACTCGTGTTCGCGATTGCTGCAAATGAAAAAGATTTGCCCGGCTTGCTAGCTGAACGTAAGGCTATAGATGGCGAGACCGTCGCCTATCGCTGCGTCGGTACGCATTGCGAGCTACCCGTTACAAGCTGGGAAGCACTCGCCGAAAATTTGTAGGCGGGCCTTCAGGCCCGATCGCGGCTGAAGCCGCTCCCACATTCAGATGCAACTAGTCTAGTAGGCCGTTAGCAGATTCCCGGACGCGGGAATAATTCTGTTGGAGTTTGCGCCGAGGAATGTAACCGGCACAGACTCTACCCGAAGACCCACATTACGCAGCACCGCAAAATGCAGATGCGGTCCGCTCGAGTATCCGGTATTGCCCGAATCAGCAATGTACTGACCGCGTTCGACGCGATCACCCGGTTGGACGCGAATTGTGTTGGTATTCAAGTGCGCGTAAATCGCATAGGTACCGTCGTCGTGCAGAATACGCACAACGTTCGCTGAAGGGCCGTCGATTTTGGGGTCCAGACCGCCGCGAAAATTCTTGCTGGCAACATCGAACACGACGCCAGCACGTGCGGCGACAATATCGGTGCCGATAGGCATCGCCACGTCCACGGCGAAATAGCTGTCGGGAGCAGTATGTGTGAGCGCCTCCGGATACGCCTGCGTGATTGGATGGTCGCTGGACATCGCGAATGGCGCGCGGTACGGCTCGACCGAATTGTGCGTTGCGCCTGGATCACCCGGCATAAAGCGAAACCCGTATTCGAGGAATCGTTCGCTGCCGTTCTCCTGAGTTTCAAGTTGAAATAATCTCGTATTGCTGCGTGCTGGCAACACCCAGGTCATCGGCTGCTCAGCACTCGGAAAAGTCAGGCCACTAAGCGTGACTATTTCGAGCCGCAACTCAACGGGCGCGTAGAAGTCATTGCGCGCGGTTAACTCTACCGTAGTGCCTTCGAAGCTATGTGTAACGTCGACGATCGCATCAGTCGGCGACTTTTCAAGCTCTCGACTCTCTACAACCTGGCCATCCTCAGGCGGTCGATCAGAAAAGATCCAGTCGCCGTTTTCGTCCTGATATTTATAGAGCTCTTGCGCGCTCGCAGCAGAGCACAGCGAAACCGCCAGCGCGATCAGTAACGCCGGGCGAAACCAGATCAACTGGCGACTAGGACCCGAAGGACGAACGCTGCCAGCCATTTTCTGTCCGCCGGATTTCATACGCCGGCCAGTATTGGTTATCGAGTTTTAGGGTGATCACCTCAACGGCACCATTCCAGGTCACTGTCTTGAGTCGAACAGACTCCTGATCCTCTTTACCGGCGATAGCATCGACAAACGCTTGCAGATTCGGTGTCGGCGTATCATCAACTTCTACCAAGCGACGCCCTGCCCACAAACCGTATCTCGTGGCTGGCGAGCCATAACTGAAGAACGCGATATACACGCCGTCCGGTTCAATACCACGTTGTGCAGCCATCGCACGATGCGGATCCTGCAATAAAGCGCCTGCCCATGAAACGGCCCTGTCTATGCCGCGACCATCCAATGCCGCGGTCTCGACTGCGATATCTTTGGCTTCGCCGTCACGCCAAACGGTAACTGTCACCGATTGTTTTTGTACCGCCTTCTCGACATCTCTGAATGACGTGACTACATTGCCGTCGATGGCCAGAACAAAATCGCCATTCTTCAATAGCGTGGCGGCAGGAGTACCAGCAACCAGTCGAGTTACGCTGAGTGCACGCCGATAAACCGGGTTGTTTTCTTCCAGTTTGGCAATCCACTCCTCATCAACGCCTCGATTGCGCGCAGCGAAAAGGGGCGAATAAATAAACTCGGCTTCAAGTGAGTAATAGGTTCGATCATTGCGTACAACATCGACGAATTCTGCGACCAGATCGGCACCAACACCACGGTTAAACTGTGCCGTCTCGCCGCCGGACTGGATCGCGAAACTCGACCAGAGTGCCGCGACACGACCGCGCTTGTCGACCAATACGCCGTCCACATCCATTGGGTTAACAAGATCGATGCCTTCTATATTTGAGTCACGAAAGCGCAATGTCCGCGACAGCGGAAGTATTAGCGGCTCCACTGCGGATACCGTACTTGCCTGATGTACTAACTGGTGATCGCCTTTAATACCAACAACCAGAACATCATCGCCAGACTGTAGCGGCGTCGTATTGAATTTCGCCTCGCGCACTGGTGTATCACCGATGCTTTTCGGATCGTAGGAAACGATGGCCAGATTGTGCAACGGATGTAGCTGTTCTACGGTCGCGTCAACTTCCAGCGATCCGGCGAAGGTAACGGTCACGTCGCCGATGGCAACCGGCACCGTGTTGCGATCAACCAATACGAGTCCGCGCTCCTTGTCTACGATCAATCCCGTGCCGTAGTAGTGTCTGTCCGCAACACCCGAAACGGTGTACGGCAAGTCGAATGTCACGACCACCAGCGACGCTGCGATGGCGGCAACACGCGCATCATCGTACTTGGTCAGTTTTGTACTGCCGGTTTCTGGCGGCTCGCGATCGGGCCCTGCGCCCAGTTCTTCACACGGCCAAATCCCGGTACTGTCATCGCGCGCGCAACGGGAAACCGGAAACCACACTCTGTCCATTTCGAATGCACGCACAGCCGAATTCCGCGGATTTTCCATTGTGATGAATCGAATTTGAGCGCGCGAACCGTCAGCCAGCTCATCCAGCGCCTTGGCGAGGTCATCTATATCGCTGATCGGTTCGCCGGCGAACTCAGTGATGACCGCACCACGCGGAATTGCAGCCTTGGACAATAGATAACCCGGGTTAGCGACATAAACACCGCTCGCCTCACGGTTGTAGTGGCGGGCTTGTTGATAGGAAAGGTTGTTCACGACCGCATCGCCAAACTGCAGGAACTCACTTGGCGTAATCGAGTGTAAATCCGTTACTTCGATAGCCGTGACGACCTGTCGGCCACCGCGTTCCAGTTCCAACTCAACGACCGCGCCAACGTGGTCGTCCAGCATAGCTGCCAGCGGCACAAATTCATTGATCAATTCACCATTAATACGAATCAGGATATCGCCTGGCTCAAGTTTGCCTGCCGCCGGTGTATCGGGAATGACCTGCTCAACCGCAAGCATGCCGGTTTGCTCGGGATATTCGGAGCGCGCAATTCGCTCCGACTCATCGCTAAGACCAAGGCGCTTGAGCTCGTCGAAGGCCTTACGCTCAAACATGGTTTGCAAAGTGCCACGAGTCACCGGCTCTTCGTTCTGCAGCAGCTCCAGCACACGATGAATGCGATCCAGCGGCAAAAAGAAACTGCTTGCCGCAGAATTATTTGCGCCCGCATTCAATGCGACCACTTCACCCTCGATATTCACGACAGGAGAGCCGGATGAACCGCCAGACGTACCTGAGGCAGCTTGAAAATAGAAAGTATTGAAGTCGTTGTAATGACCGCGACCGTAGTCGGGTGCTTTGCGATCCAACCTTGCGATTGTGCCCGCGAGTATCGATAACTGCTCGCCTGCATCATTGCCTATTACGCGAATCTCTCGACCGATACCTGCACCGCCGGGCACCAGCGGCAATTCTGCAGGCTCTATGTAATGCAGGTCGGCGGGATCGTAACGAAAGAATCCGAAGTCGTGCACCGGGTCCCGATACACCGGCGTGAGCCGCACTTCCTCATTGTTGCGAAAGACCCCTTCGGCAACGACCGGTCCAGGAGTAACAACGTGGCGATTGGTCAGAATCAGCCCGCGCTCAGCGTCGACTACAAAGCCGGTCGCCTGACTTGAGGAATTCCACTCAGTATCAAACGCGCGCGTGCTATCGACGCGAATGGAGACAACACCCGAGGAAATTCGCTCCAGCGTATTCGCCCATGCTGTTTCTTCAGCAGCCAAATTGCCAGAGGCCAGCGCCGTCCCTGCGAGCGCAGCGAGTAGTAATCCAATTTTCATAGTTAACCTGTTGTGGCGTCCGTTGCTGTTAAGGGACTGGGACCGAGGCAATCGGTTCCCTATTTCAACAGATTAAGGTCCCTGCCGCAGCAGATCAGGTCACTCTTCTGGTCGAAAAGCCAAATCGAGGTGCCTCGCGGCCTTGACGTCGTCTAGGCGCCGCACCGGCATCGAATAAGGCGCTTCCTTGAAGGACGTACCGCTAGCCGCTTCCTTCGCAATAGTGATCATCGCCGCGACGAAGTTATCCAGCGTCTCCTTGCTCTCGGTTTCGGTCGGCTCGATCAACAGGCACTCGGGCACCAACAACGGGAAATAGGTCGTTGGCGCATGAAAATTATGATCCAACAGCGCCTTGGCAAGATCCATAGCGGTCAACCCTAGCGTGCGGGCCTCGTGCTTCAAGGTAACGATAAACTCGTGGCTTGCTCGCCGCTCGGGGTACGCGAGTTCGAATCCAGCCTCACCTAATTTCGCCATCAGGTAGTTTGCATTCAGGGTTGCGTACTCGGCGAGTCGTCGCATGCCGTCGCGCCCAACCATGCGCATATAAACGTAGGCACGCAGCAGCACGCCGGAATTGCCCATGAAACCGGATAGCCGGCCGATACTCTGCGGAAAATCGTCCTCAGCAAGCCAGTCGTAGTGGGTCTTTCCGTCCACTTCCGTTTTTCCAACTACCGGAATGGGCATAAACGGCAGCAGTCTTTCGCCGACACCAATAGCACCCGAACCCGGTCCGCCGCCACCGTGCGGCGTCGAAAAGGTCTTATGCAGGTTCATGTGGATTACATCAAAGCCCATATCGCCCGGCCGAACCTTGCCGCAAATTGCGTTTAGATTCGCGCCGTCGTAGTACAAGAGACCACCCGCGTCGTGAACAATCTTTTCGACTTCGAGAATGCCGCGATCGAATACGCCGAGCGTCGATGGGTTGGTGAGCATGATACCGGCAGTCTTGGGACCGACTGCCGCGCGCAGAGCATCGAGCTCAATGTCGCCGTCCTTGCCGGTGGGTAGCTCCCTGACCACACAACCACACATTGTCGCCGTCGCCGGATTAGTACCGTGGGCGGCGTCCGGCACGATGATCTCGTTGCGTTCCAGGTCGCCGCGCGCCTTGTGATAGGCCTGAATCATTGCCACGCCCGCAAGCTCGCCCTGAGCCCCGGCCATTGGCGTCAAAGACACACCCTGCATGCCTGTTATTTCCTGCAACATTTCTTGTAGTTCATACATACAAGTTAAGAAGCCCTGGCCGTGACTGACCGGTCCAAGCGGATGCCGGCCAGCGAAACCAGGCAGCAGTGCCAACGCATTGCAGGCACGCGGGTTGTATTTCATCGTGCACGAGCCTAATGGATAAAACTGCGTGTCGATTGAGAAATTGAGTTGCGATAAGCGTGTGAAATGTCGCACCACTTGCAACTCGGACGCCTCTGGCAGGCGCGGCGTGTCTTGTCGCCGCAGCGCATCCGGGATAACGCCTTCACTTGATGTGCCTGGCGACTGCGCAAACGCACGTCGTCCGCTGCGGGATTTTTCGAATATCAGGGTTTCCATGTTTTTTCCTGCTAGTCCTCGTCAGTGCTGATGCCGAGCGCGCGCAATGCCGCGTCATAATTAGGCTCGGTAGAAATGTCTTCGATGTGTTCCTGGTAAACGACCGTGTTGTTCTCATCCAGGACAACGACGGCTCGTGCGAACATGCCGGCGAGCGGTCCATCCACGATTTGCACACCGTAGTTTTCGCCAAAGCCTTCGTGCCGGATGGCCGACAAGCCGACGATGTTTTGCAATCCGTGCTGTTCCTGAAACCGCCGGTAGGCAAACGGCAGGTCATACGACACGCTCAGCATGGCGACGTCTGTGAGTTTCTCGGCACGTCGATCGAATTCAATGACCGATTTGGCGCACACATCTGTGTCGATACTGACGATGATGTTCATCACCTTGCGTATGCCCAGCCAATTCGCGAGGGTGGCATGCTGTAACTTCGTGTTTACCAGCGACACGTCGGGGGCGCGACTACCAACAGCAGGCAAATCGCCATAAGTTCGATAGGTTGCGTTTTCGTATTTTACGATAGCCATTTAGTCAGGCGCTGAGCCGTTCTCCTGCGTTTAGAATTTCGTCCATCGCTGCGACATAGGCGTCGATATCCGCCGCGCTTTTGGTTTCCGTCGCGCATACCAGCAATGCGTCGCCCAGGTCATAGCCGCCCAGAATGTCGCGCTCTGCGAGCGCATCCAGCACAGCGGATACCGGCTGCTTGAGACGCAGCGCTACCTCGTGGAAATGCGGTCCCTCGTAAAGGCGCTCAACACCATTGAGTGCCAGCAGCTTCTCTAGCAGCGATGCGGTGTTTTGCTGCGAACGCAACGCGACCTGCCGGAGTCCCGCAAATCCGAGTAAGGACATGTAGATCGTGGCCGCTGTGACCATCAGCCCCTGGTTGGTACAAATATTTGAGGTCGCCTTGGAGCGGCGAATATGCTGCTCACGCGCTTGCAGGGTCAGTGCGAATCCAGGCTGATCCTCGAGATCCGTCGTCCGACCAACGATGCGACCCGGCATTTGTCGCACGAACTTCTGTTTGCAGGTCATGAAGCCGAAGTACGGCCCACCCGATGATAAAGGCACGCCCAATGGCTGGCCTTCGCCACACGCGATATCGGCACCCTCACTACCCCAATTCCCGGGCGCTTTGAGTAAGGCCAGCGAAACAGGATTGACGACTGCGATCACCATCGCACCGTTTGCGTGCGCCCAATCGGTAAGCCGATCAACATCCTCAAGCGTGCCGTGAAACGATGGCTGCTGAATCACGACTGCGACCGGGCTTTCGCCTGCATCCAGATCATCGGCCGCGTTACCGCTCACGCTATTCATCGGCAGACGTTCGAAGGTAATGTGCTGACTACCCGCGATTGCAGTGGCGACCTTTTCGTAAGTCGGACTAACGCCAGGCGCGAGCAAGATACGCCCGGACGTTGCCTTGCGATTGCTGCGCACAGCCGTCAATGAAGCTTCGGCCAATCCGGAAGCGCCGTCGTATAGCGACGCATTACTTACGTCGAGACCCGTCAACTCCGTAATCATCGTCTGATACTCGTAGATGACCTGCAACGTGCCCTGACTGGCTTCAGCCTGATACGGCGTATAGGCGCTGTAAAACTCGCCACGCGTAGCAATATCCCAAACAGCCGTCGGAATATGATGCTCGTAGGCGCCTGCGCCGATGAAGCACAACGGTGTGCCGTCGATCGCGGCGCGCTCGTGCATCAGCCTGTTGATTTCCATTTCGCTGACTCCCGCCGGAACGCCGTCCAGAGAATCGATCAGCAGTTGCTTTGGAATCTCGTCGAACAAGTCGTCGAGGCTGTCGGCGCCAATAGCAGCCAACATTTCACGCGTGTCATCTTCGGTATGCGGTATGAATGGCATTGTCTCTCTCAGGCGTCTTCTTCGTCGATCAGGGTTTGATAATCGTTAGGCGCCAGCAGCGCACTCTCGTCGATCTCTTCGCTTGGCCGCATGCGGACAATCCAGCCATCGCCGTAAGGGTCGGCATTAATTTTCTCCGGGTCGTCACCGAGTTCTTCGTTTACCGCAACCACTGCACCGGCAATAGGTGCGTAAACATCTGATGCCGCTTTAACGGACTCAACGACGGCCATGTCGCCACCGCTTTCCAGGTCCTGCCCCACTTCGGGCAACTCCACGTATACCAGGTCACCAAGCGCTTCTTGAGCATGCTCAGTAATACCAATGGTCACGCTGCCATCATCTTCACGGCGCAGCCATTCGTGGTCGCGCGTGTACATCAGGTCTCCAGGCAAATCAGTCATTGCTTTAACTCTCCTTCAATTTGAATTTTTCCGTTACGTACGAACGGTGTTGGCACGATTCGTACATTCAGTAATTTCCCGCGCACGTCGACCTGTGCACTGTTGTAGTCACCGGCTGGAACACGTGCCAGGGCTATGGAGCGACCGATCGTCGGCGAAAACCCACCGCTGGTGATCTCCCCTTCTCCGACACCGTCGACAACCACACGCTGATGATTACGCAATACGCCCTTGTCTTCCAGTAGCAGCCCCACGAAACGCTGCCGATTCTTATCAGCTCTTTTTTCTTCGAGTTTCGCGCGACCGGTGAAGTTACGATCCTGCGGTTCCCAGGCAATCGTCCAGGCAAGTCCGGCCTCCATTGGAGAAACCGTTTCATCCATATCCGTACCGTAGAGATTCATGGCTGCTTCGAGACGCAGCGTATCGCGAGCACCGAGTCCGCAAGGAGCGACCCCGGCGGCGATCAACTGCCTCCATATATCGGCGGCGCGCTCTTCGGGCACGACAATTTCCCAGCCGTCCTCGCCCGTGTACCCGGTTCTCGCGACGAACAGGTCGCCTGCTTCCATGCCTGTGAACAACTTCAGCGCCAATGCCTGTTCGCGCCACTCAGCGTCGATACAGGACGCCGCCATCGCGCGAGCATTCGGGCCTTGCGCTGCAACCATGGCCAACTCTGGTCGTTCGGTGACGGTCACATCGTGCGACTCGGCTGCCTGCCGAATCCAGGCGACGTCTTTTTCGCGGGTCGCAGCATTGACGATGAGTCTGAACCAGGTTTCGTTCATGAAATAGACGATAAGGTCGTCGATGACACCGCCGCCCGCATTCAACATTGCGGTATACAGGGCTTTGCCCGGCTCTTGCAGTTTGACGACATCATTCGCCAGCAACTGCCGCAGAAATTCGCGGACGCCGTCACCGCGCAGATCAACGATGGTCATGTGTGACACATCGAAGACGCCCGCATTGTTGCGTACGGCATGGTGTTCATCTTTTTGCGAACCGTAGTGCAGCGGCATATCCCAACCGCCGAAATCTACGATCTTTGCGCCAGCTTCTACGTGCTGTTCGTATAACGGTGTCTTCGATCCCATATCTCAGTATCCAATTGACCCATAAAAAAAGGCGGCAGACCTATTCAGTCTGCCGCCCCTCTGTCCTTGAAAACCTGAGAGATCAATGGCTTAGAGCCACATACCCCTTCGGTGGGCCGCTATGGGCCGCTCTCCAGAGCCAATCAGCGAACACAGTCCTTTTGCCTGAGCGTTTCCGAGCGAGTTGCGCCTTCGGCGCCCCGTTAAGTAATCGGGGTCTCTTCTGTGCACGCTATTGATTGGTGGACGCATCATAGCCAATGGCAGGGCCGGTTGCCACCCGACGAGGCGCGAGTGACAATGCAGCCAATTCAATTATTGGGGACCGGCATGCACATTCGCCGCCTTTGCAGCGTAGTTATCACTCTGTTTTTCACCGCCAGCGCATTCGCCGATGCCGGCGAAGATTTCATCGTTTTGATGGATGAAGCCTGGGAAGCGGAGCTTGCCAATTCACCGATGTTCGCTTCGCGACTTGGCGACCGGCGTTATAACGAGCTTTGGACAGACCTGAATAGCAACGCAATTGAAGCCCATCAGCAGCAAACCCGAGAACTTCTGCGTCGCACCTACGCGATTGACAAGAGGGCGCTGAGCGACGACCAGCAACTCAACTACGAATTATTTCGGCGTACTCTGCAAGACACAGTCGACGCATATCAATTCAACCCACATCTGATGCCGTTGCATCACCGCGGCGGTGTGCAGAATCTGGAAAACAATACCAATTACCTGAGCTTCGAGTCGGTCAAGGACTACGATGACTGGCTAGTGCGAATGAGCAAGATCGGCGAGTACGTTGAACAAACCATAAAGCTCGCAGAAGTCGGCCGTAAAAAAGGTTATCTGCCACCGAAAATCCTGATGCAGCGAATTCCGGATCAAATTGCGGAGCAACTCGTTAACAACATAGAGGACAGTCCCTTTTTCATGTTGTTCGCTACACTTCCGGCCTCAATTTCGGATCAGGAGCAGGGGCGACTGCGGGCGACTGCACGCGACACGATTGAAAATACTGTAGTTCCCGCCTACCAAAAACTTAGTCGCTATTTCAACGACACTTACCTGCCGGCTTGTCGCGACAGCATTGGCTTATCGTCTCTGCCGAACGGCAGTGCCTGGTACGAAAACCGAACGCGTCACTACACCACCACGCAAATGTCGCCGGACGACGTGCACAAGCTCGGCCTGGCCGAAGTTCGCCGCATCCGAGATGAGATGCAGCAAATAATTGATGAGGTCGACTTCGACGGCAGCTTCAACGATTTTCTGATTTTCCTGCGTACCGACCCACAATTTTATTTCGATAATCCGGACGACCTGTATGAATCGTATCTGGCTACCAGCAAACGTATCGACCCTGAACTGATAAATTTGTTCGGCAAGCTGCCACGCATGCCTTACGGCGTGAAACCGATTCCGGATTCGATCGCGCCGGACACCACGACGGCCTATTACTCCGCGCCGGCAGCAGATGGCAGCCGTGCCGGCACGTATTGGGTCAATCTTTATCGACCCGATGTGCGGCCCAAGTATGAGATTGAGGTGCTGACCGTGCATGAAGCGATGCCCGGCCATCATTTACAAATTGCCTTACAGCAAGAACTCGGCGACATGCCGGATTTTCGCCGCTACGGCGGTTTTACCGCTTTCATCGAGGGTTGGGGCCTTTACAGCGAAAGCCTCGGCTACGATCTTGGCCTGTACAAGGATCCTTATTCTCGTTTCGGCCAACTAACCTACGAAATGTGGCGCGCTGTCCGACTCGTCGTTGATACCGGCATTCACTACAAAGGGTGGACGCGACAACAAGCGATCGACTTTTTCAAAGACAACGCGGCGAAGACAGAACTCGACATCATTAATGAAATAGATCGCTACATTGGCAATCCGGGACAAGCGCTCGCCTACAAGATCGGGCAGCTAAGGATGCAAACTATTCGGCAGCGGGCAGAGACTGCGCTGGGTGATGCTTTTAACGTACGCGCGTTTCACGACGAGCTGCTGGGCGCTGGTGCTCTGCCGCTCGACCTTCTGGAGCGACGCATGGACGAATGGATTGCGGCACAAGAATAGTCCTTACGGCGTAGCTGTAGTCGGTTGTGGACCAGCCGGACTCACTACGGCGATAGTTCTCGAACGCCTCGGGCACGCCGTTACTTTGATTGAGCGGTTCGATGCGCCGAAGCCAATTGGTTCCGGCATAATTTTGCAACCGACTGGCCTGCGTGTCCTGCAGGAGCTAGGGCTCCATCAACAAATTATTGCAGCCGGCAAGCGACTAAATCGTATTGTCGGCCACAGCGCCCCTACGCTGCGTCGAGTCCTGAATGTAAATTACAGCGCGCTAGGCGCTGGATACTTCGGCGTGGCTATTCACAGAGCCGCGCTTTTTGATGTGCTTCTCGCCACCGTTACCGACCGCGGCATAGACATCGTTACCGACAAAGAGGTCGTTGGCGTGCGCCACACTGCAGAGCACGTAAGCCTGCTCGATAGCGATGACCGCTTGCTGGGCCCTTTCGACCTGATCGTAGATGCGTCCGGCTCAGGTTCCCGTCTGCGCGGCTACGCCAATCACCCGCCACGCGTAAAACCGCTCGAGTACGGCGCAATATGGGGCAGCTTTGACTGGCCGGACGCGAAGTTTGCTACCGATCAGCTGGAGCAGCGCTATGTCAATGCGCACACAATGATCGGCGTAATGCCCGTGGGAGTTAGCAGCCGCGCAAAGCGTGATCAGGTGGCGTTTTTCTGGAGCCTTAAAAAATCTGAATATGCAGCGTGGCAAGCGGCGGGCCTTGACGCGTGGAAAACCCAGGTAAGAAATATCTGGCCGGAAACAGATTCGATCCTCGATCAGATCGTGTCGGCCGAGCAGATGACCATGGCGCTCTATGCACATCACACTATGAAGATTCCATTTGGCGATCGAATTGTATTCGTCGGTGACGCAGCGCATGCCACGAGCCCGCAACTTGGGCAGGGTGCCAACATGGCGCTTCTCGACGCATGGGCATTGGGCAATGCGCTGGACCAGGAAACTGTTCTTGCTCGCGGGCTAGGAAACTACGCTGCAAGTCGCCGCCGGCATGTTCGCGGCTTTCAGCTAGCAAGCCTTTTGCTTACACCGTTTTATCAATCGGACAGCCGCGCACTGGCCTGGGTGCGCGATTGGACGTTCGACACAATTTCGCGACTTCCTGGATGCCGCCGCATAGTGGCGGGACTGATCTCGGGAATGTTAGGAAACCCACTAGGGAAAATTGGCCTGCAGCCAAGGATCGATCTAGCTATCAAACGCGATTGAGGTCTGACGCTCCGCAGGAAACTCGCGCCGTGCGATGCGTGCGCGTTGTTCTGGTGCTGCTTTCTCTTCGTGAATTTCGTCAATACGTGCAACCCGGCTTGCGAGACCGGTGTTATTTGCGATTTGAATGTTGAGGCCCGGACGCGCGTTCATTTCCAGAATTAGAGGCCCTTGTTCGATGTCGATAACCATATCGACGCCGAGGTATCCCAGACCGGTCACTTCGTAGCCGCGCGCTGACGACTGCAAAATGAAATCCCATTGCGGAATCTGCAATCCTGAAATCAGCGCACCGGTGTCCGGGTGTTCGTCAACGACATCATTATCCAGAACGCCGCTTAGCGTCTGCCCAAGACTCATATCGACACCCGCCCCTACGGCACCTTGATGCAGATTCGCCTTGCCGTCGGACGCGCGTGTCGGCAGGCGCACCATCGCCATCGCTGGGTAGCCACGATAAACAATAACCCGGATATCCGGCACACCTTGATGGCTGACCGCTGCGAAAACCGGGTCGAAACGCACACAGTATTCAATGAGCGCCGTATCCGGATTACCGCTCAGGCTGTACTGCCCGCTAACGATATTGGAAATGTGATGTTCAATTTCAGCGCCGCTTATCAGCAAGCCACTTGATAAGCGATACGAATCACGTCGGCGTTGACTGCGACCCGTCACCACCAGGATGCCATCACCGCCACTGCCCTGTGCGGGCTTGATCACGAAACTATCGCGGTCGGCAACAATATCCGAGAACGATCGAACCTCACCCTGATTCTTGATGACACCATAGAGTTCGGGAACTGCCATACCGGCTGCCAGAGCAAGCTCTTTGGTCAAAACTTTATTGTCAACACGCGGGAAAAAACGGCGTGGGTTCAAACGAGAAATGTAATCGGCGTTGCGCTCGTTAAGGCCCAGAACCCCTGCCCGTCGCAGTTTTTTTGCCAACGCCAGCATTAATTGTCAGCCAAAGCCTTGAAACGTCGTAACTCGAGCAGGCGGTAGCCCGTATAGCGTCCCGCAAGTAGCACCAGCGCCAGAACCACCAGCAGCAGTTCCGGGAATGTGAAAATGAGATGTTCGAGCCAGGCCAAGCCCATAAATATGTAGGCCGTAACCGCCACAACAAGACTGCCCAGCCCTTCCCGAATCGCGTCAGCCGCGCCGCGCTCTTCCCAAACCACTGACATTCTCTCAATAGTCATTGCAATGATGACCATGGGAAACAGCGCGACCGACAAACCGGTTTCCAATCCAAGACGATGCGATACGAGACTGATAATCATCATCAGCAACACCACCACAATCAGTACTGCACTCAATCTGGGCACCAGCAATAATCGCAGTCGGTCTAATAAGAAACGGATGCTCAGGCCGAGCGCTACCAACATCGAAAACAGAATCACGCCCCAGAACAATTGTGTTTCGCGAAACGCGAGCGCGATAAGTACCGGCATGAATGTGCCGAAGGCATCGATACCGATAAAGTTGCGCAGCACCACCATGACCAGGGCGCCTATCGGAATCATCAGTAACACGCTGTACACGGCCTGCGTTGAGATCGGCAGGCTATACAGAGAAAAATCAATAAGCGACGCACCACGTTGACTCGCCTGCGTGTTGGCGATAGAAACAGCATCAAGTTGATTGTCCTGCACCGCAAAACTGACCTGCACATCGCTGCCGCCTTCAACATTGATCAGCGGTTCGTTACCACGCCACCAGACCAAAAAATTGTCCGGCAAAGATTCGTCACCAGTCAGCGGATTGAAATAGCGCCAGTCGTCACCGTCATGCACTTCTAACCAGGTGAGCATCGTCGCGTTGCGTTGCCTGCCTTCAAGTTCGAGTCCATGCACCATGCGCGCCGGAATTCGCGCTGACGCGAGTATCGTTGTAAGCGATTCAACGAATTCCGCACGGGTTTGTGCTTCCAAACGCAGCAGCTCGACGTTCGGGTCCGGCGACGGGTCATTCATCAAACGCAGTAATTCGGAGGTAAAGGATGCCGTGTCCGCAGAGTGTTCTTTTACATCCGCAACGATTACGTCAACGGCCGTTTTGAATGGCTCATTAATCGTTGGCTGTGGCGGGAACGGCGGCGTCGTGTCTGATTGATTGTTGGACGGGTCTTCAAACACTGATATGCGGTAGTAAATCAGTTGCGGCCCATCGGCGCGGCGAATCGCCCACTGCGCTTCACGACCACCGGTACCGTAGTTAAGACTAAAACCGTAGCCACGTGATATGGGGTTCTCGTTCAGCGTGCGAAATCCCGGGGTTAGCGTCGGGATGTGTAAATTAACCTTGATTGAACCGGGGCCGCTGTCGAATCGGATTGACGATTCGATTGTCCACACGGGCACTTCCTGATCTTCGCTGACCGGGAATCCGAGAACCTGCCATTTGAAAGCGAACACGGACAAGCCGATGGCCGCTAGTAGTGCGGCGAGTCCGTAGACGTATTGATGTTTCATCGTGGCCTCCCCGCGCTAGCGCCTCGTACCCAGCGCCACGCTTACGACATGCTCTCGAATCGGCCCGCTTTGGTTAAATAAGCGCATGCCGCTCGTACGCAGTTCTTTTAATAGTGTCGAGTCTGTCGCAAAGAGTCGGTTGAGACCAGTCATAAAATGCAACATCGTGGCATTCTCGCCCTTTCGAGAACGCTCAAAACGCCGCAACACAGGCCGGTCGCCGGGGTGCTCTCCGTTCTGCATCGCTTTAGCTATAACCTCTGCGAGGCAAGCAGCGTCCTGCAGTCCCAGATTGGCGCCTTGCCCCGCCAGCGGATGAACCGCATGCGCCGCGTCACCGATTAATGCAATGCCGGCCTTTACGTAATCTCTGGCATGCCTGGCTTGTAGCGGAAACGCGCCGCGAGGACCGGCAACGGTCAAATTGCCCAGCACATGATCGGACGCCTCGCTTAGGGCCTTGCCCAGCGCTTCGTCCGTCGCAGCCATAGCCCATCGTGCCTGCTCATCCGTTGTTGACCAAACGACTGAAATTCGACCGTCATTAAGCGGCAGCATTCCAAGCGGGCCATCACTCAGGAATCGCTGCCAGGCTGTATTGCAGTGTGGTTTCTCCGCATGCAGGTGAGTAACGAAAGCCGATTGGCCGTACGCCCACTCCTGCGTTTCAATGCCCGCACTTTCGCGCACCAGTGAGCGAGCGCCATCAGCGCCAATGACGAGATCTGCATGCAGCGACCGGCCATCTTCAAGCTGTACTTGCTGACCTGATCCCTGCGCCTGTAAGGACGCGATGGGCGACTCGAACATGAGCTCGATACTTTCTCGTTGCAAGACGTCAAGTATTGCTGTCTGCAGCAGTACATTTTCGACAATAAAACCCAGTTGCGGCACCGCGAATTCTGCCGCCTCGAAAAACAAAGCGTCGCCGCTATCAGCGGTTGACGATTCATCCCAAACACGCATCGCGTCGTAGGACGTGATTCGATCAGCATCGACAGACGACCACGCGCCAATACTTTGCAACAAAAGCGATGAGCCGGTTGCGATCGCGGAAACCCGCAATGCAACATCCTTTCCTTTTGGGCGCAAAGGGCGTTGCTGTGCATCAACAAGCGATATCTTGAGGCGGTCGCTAACACTACTTTGAGCAAGCAATGCAGCGATGGTCAGACCAGCTACGCCGGCGCCAACGATCACCACATGAAATTTCTCGTTCATGACAACGGAACGCCACGCGACAGACGTGGCAGTCGACCTGCAAGTCCCATCGTGTGTTTCGCGAACAGGGAACGCACACCAGGCAGCATGTCAAAACCCAGCATTCCAATATCACGCAGTGTCCGCGTCGGGCGGTTGTTACTGCTGAACAGCCTGACAAGACCATCCGTAAACCCGACCAATTTGCTTTGATCGTCCTTCCGCCAAACCGCATAACGTTGCAGCAGTTCCGGGTCATCAAGATCGTAGTCGGCAACGCAATCACACAACGCAGCCACGTCACGCAGTCCCAGATTAAAACCCTGCGCAGCAACCGGATGCAGTCCGTGCGCCGCATTGCCGACCAGTACTGCGCGCGTTGCAGTCAGACGCATCGCCTTACTCAGATGCAATGGATAGGAGGCTCGTGTACCAACCCGCGACAATGCCCCCAGTCGATATCCAAATGCGTCCTGCAACTCGGCAAGAAACGATTCGTCATCAAGAGCGAGTATGCGCTCTGCATCGCGGTCGGCGACTGTCCAGACAAACCCTGCCCTGCCATCGGCTATGGGTAACATCGCTAATGGACCATTTTTCGTAAATCGCTCGTAGGCGCAATTATTCAAAGATTTTTCGGACAACAGATTGCCGACAATAGCGCGCTGCTCGTAGGCAACATGACTCGCTGTTATCCCAAGCATGTCGCGCACTGACGATCTTGCACCATCCGCAGCGACCAATAGTCGAGCTGCGATTTCCTCGCCGCTGCCATCCGCATGCTGCACAGTTGCCACCGCTCCATCTGGAGCAACCCGAGCCGCGGTGATTTTCGCAGGGCACAAAATATCGAGGTTCGGCACATCGGCAAGCGCAGATTGCAATACGGAACCCAGAACACGATTTATGACAACGTAGCCCAGGGCTTCAACTTTTTGTTCTTCAGCGTCGATGTGTGAAAAACCGAAACGACCCTGATCGGAAATGTGAATTCGGGTGATCGGCGTTGCAGCCGCAAGAATATCGTCCCAAAGCCCCATGGCCTGGTACATGCGTTGCGTGCTGCGCGACAAAGCCGTTGAGCGATCATCGAAACTCGGTTGTGTATCGGCGGTACGGGCTATCGGTTCGACTATCGCAACGCGCAAGGACAGCGGCGCGAGTGCCAATGCCAGACTTGAACCGATCATGCCGCCGCCTGCGATAATAATGTCGTATTTCATCAGCGTTGCATCAATGACTCTATTTCATCCGGATCCTTTGCAAGTCCTTTGCTAAGCACGTCGGGGCCGCTACTCGTTACGGCGACGTCGTCCTCGATTCGAATGCCAATATTCTGCCAACGCTGCGGCGCTTTGCTCCCGGCCGGAATATAAATGCCGGGCTCGACAGTAGTGACCATGCCGGCCTCCAGAAAGCGCCACTCATCACCGACCTTGTAGTCGCCAACATCGTGTACGTCCATTCCCAGCCAGTGGCCAGTGCGGTGCATAAAGTAGTCGCGATACGCACCATCCTTTATCAGGCTCTTAAGCGTGCCCTTGAGCAGGCCAATGTCTATCAAACCTTGCGTAATTACTCTGACCGCCGCGTCGTGCGGCTCATTCCAGTGATTTCCCTTGCAGGTTTTTTCTATAGCGGCCAGTTGCGCCTCATACACGATTTCATAGACCGCGCGCTGCTCCGGGCTAAATTTTCCGCTGACAGGAATTGTTCGGGTGATATCCGACGCGTAGTAGTCCAATTCGCAGCCCGCGTCGATAAGGAGCAAGTCGCCGTCAACCAGTTTATCTCTGTTCTCCACGTAGTGCAGCGTGCAGGAATTGGCACCCCCTCCTACAATCGGGCTGTAGGACATCCACGCATCGTTGCGCCGAAACTCATTGGCGAACTCAGCCTCGACCTCGTACTCATACAGGCCCGGCCGAACTGCGCTCATCGCGGCCAGATGTGCCTTAACGGCAACATTGGCCGACTTGCGCATTGCCGTAACCTCGGCGCGACTCTTATATAAGCGCATGTCGTGCAAGAGATGATCAAGCGCGACGAATTCCTGCGGCGTGTGTACACCGCGTAACTCACGCGAACGCAAAGAGTTGATCCACTCGGCAATGCGCGTATCGAACTCTGAGTACTGACCCATCGTGTAATAGACACGACTGCAGGACTCCATGATGCCCGGCAGAATATCGTCGATATCGTCAATCGGAAATGCGTCGTCAGCAGCAAAGTCACGCATCGCCCCGTCCGGCCCTGCGCGTTTACCGTCCCAGAGCTCTTTATCCGGATTGCGATCGCGACAGAACAACAGAAATTCGCCGCTGTCGCGCCCGGGTACGAGCACCGCTACCGCATCTGGTTCGGCGAAACCGGTTAGATAATAGAAATCACTGTCCTGCCGAAACCGATACTCAACATCACGGCTGCGCATCCGCACAGGCGCGGCTGGGAGTATGACTATTCCGCCTTCTCCAACCATGCCCATGAGCTGTTTGCGGCGGCGGGTAAATTCCGTACCTTTCATTAGTGCACAGCGTCGGACGCGGGCTCGCCAGCCGGACGTCGCAGATCAGCGAGCTCTTCGTAAGCAAGTTGCGCCGCAACGCGAACATACTCCACCAGCTCCGTATAGGCGGTTTCGTCGGATTCTTCATCGCAGTCTTCATCGACAGCGGCGCGCGTTATTTGCAGCAAATCCCGGATTATGTCGGAAAGCGGCTCTGCCTTGAGGCGCTCGCGCAAATCTTCACCGTGTTCGCCCGCGACCAAACCGTGCAAAAAACCCTCGCACCAATGTGCCAGTGCCGTAGCCCGGGCCGCAGTGGAGTCGGCCTCATCCGGCAGCAGCGGCGTAAAGACTGACAGGCGCTCTGAGAGCTGCCGGTATGTGGTCTCAAACAGCGCGCCAAGCATTGCTTCGCACTCAACCTGTAACGCATCCCCGGGATTCGTGCCCTCCAGCACTTGCGACAGCCAATTAAAGCCGCTATCTGCGCCAGCAATCGCAAGTCGGCCCGATAACAGGCCGTGTGTTTGTGACGCATCCCATGTTGATCCGCAACGCTTGAGGGCATCTTCCAGAGCGTCGTAGCCTATCCTTTCTTCCATCGCTTTGATTTCCAAAACATTCGGTACATTTAGAATGATCCCACG
>CAYWYT010000004.1:0-27985 GCA_964462665.1 uncultured Woeseiaceae bacterium
CGGTTATGCGGAAGGCGGGATATCCGGCGATCTGGCCTTCACAGGTGCAGCGCTCTCGACCTATCCACGTATGCCGCATGTGATGAGCATGAACACGGTGAAGCAATCCATTCCGCGATTGCAGTTGCCGGACGCGATATTGAATGGCGAAGCAGAAGGCTATCTTACGGACCCGACCTCGATGACAGGACAGTTCCTGAACTTCAAGTACCCGGCGCCGGGTCACTCGAAGGTTCAGATCTTGTACAAGTATGGCGGTGCGAGCATCGGCACCATGAACAACAGTAATCGCTGGGTCGAGATGTATCGATCGGAGAATCTGCCGTGCGTCATCAGTCAGTCGATCTGGTTTGAAGGCGAAACCAAGTTCGCCGATATCATCTTGCCGGCCTGTACCAACTTCGAACGCTGGGATATTGGTGAATGGGCATCTGCGGGTGGCTACGGACATCAATTTTATAGCCAGGTGAATCATCGCACCGTGACCCTGCAGGCCAAGTGCCAGGAGCCGGCAGGCGAGTCCAAGTCTGACTATCAAATATTTCAAGACCTTGGCGAGAGGCTCGGTCTTGGCCTCTACTTCACTGAAGGTTGTTCCGAATTGGACTGGGCGAAACGAATGTTCGATGCATCTGATGTGTCGGAGCACATTTCATGGAAAGAGTTCTGTCGTAAGGGCTACTTCGTGGTGCCGACGGATGATCCAGAATCTCGTGCGCCAACTGCTTTTCGTTGGTTTAATGAGGGTCGAAAAAAAGACGTGCCCGAACCGCATCCCTTGCCCGCCGATTACACCGAAGAGTTTCTTGAAGGACTGCAGACACAGTCCGGCAAGATCGAATTTATTCCCGAGACTCTGAAGCAATTCAAAGACCCGGAACGTCCCGCGCTGAATAAATACATGCCGAGTTGGGAGGGCACTCAGACAACTGAACTGTATGAGAAGTATCCGATTCAATTGGTCTCTTCACACGCACGCTACAGCTTTCACACACTCGGCGATGGTAAAGACAGCGTCATCAATGATATCCAGGACCATCGTATGATCATTGATGGTTATTACTACTGGATAGCACGCATCAATACCGCCGATGCCAATGCTCGTGGAATTAAGCACGGTGAGCTAGTGCGTTTATTTAATGATCGCGGCTCTGTCATTTGTGGGGCTTATGTCACCGAACGACTTCGCCCGGGTGTGTTGCAAGCGTATGAGTCATCAGCCAGGTACGATCCAATCGGTGAACCGGGCAAGTCGACCGATCGTGGCGGCTGCGTGAACAATCTTACCAACCAGCGCTCGCAATCAAAGAAGACCTCATCCATGGCGCCGGGCGCCTGTTTGATCGAAATCGAAGCATTCGTTGGCGAACTGCCGGCGGCAGAGGGCGCGGCATGAAGAAGTGGAACATGATTGTCGATGTCGCTCGTTGTCACAATTGCTACAACTGTTTCGTCGCGACGAAGGATGAGTACGTAGGCAATGAATTCGAAGGTTATACAGCAGCTCAACCTTTGCACGGACACTCGTGGGTGAAGATGGAGTACCGCGAGTCGGGGCAGTGGCCGATAGTCGAGACAAACTTTCGACCTGCGATGTGTAACCACTGCGACGACGCTCCGTGCATGAAAGTCGCAAAGGATGGCGCGATCACAAAGCGCGCTGATGGCATCGTCATCATCGATCCCAAGAAGGCTAAAGGTCAGAAACAAATCGTCGATGCGTGTCCCTACGGTGCGATCTATTGGAACGAGGAGTCCCAAATACCGCAGGCATGGCCGTTTGATGCTCATTTGCTGGATCGCGGTTGGAAGAAAACGAAGCTCGAGACTGTTTGCCCCACCGAAGTCTTTCGTTCTCTGAAGGTCAGCGATGCAGAAATGCAAAAAATCGCCGCTGAGGAGGAGCTGGTAACGCTGGAGTCAGACACCAGTGCGAAACCTCGCGTGTATTACAAGAATAACCACTTGTTCACGACCTGTTTTGTCGGTGGAACGATCGTTACTCGCAAGGACGATGTTGAGGACTGCGTTGAAGGCGCTACCGTGTCTGCGATGCAGGGTGACACTCTGCTAGGCGTCGCAACGAGTGACGCCTTTGGTGAATTCGCGATCGGCCGAATAGAACTCGGAATCGGCGCCATCACTGTCATCGTTAATATTGACGGCGAGACAGTGAAGACTGTCGATGTCGATATTCAGGACAGCGTCTATGTCGGGTGTATTACGGTCTGATCTCGCGGCGCGATTCTAAAACGCCAACTGTTCGTACAGAATTTGTTGCGCAGGTATCCCTTGCGCGCGCAGCGTCTTGACGACCGACTCGACCATGCCTTTCGAGCCGCATACATAGTAGGTCCATTGCGCTCGATCCGTTGAGCTGAAGGTTTGATCCAACAGCTGGCTGTCGATTCGACCGCAGTACGCACCCAGGTCTTCGTCGCCCGGTTTTTCCGATAATTCTTCTACGGCGAGTACCTGCTCGAAATTGGAAAGTCGGTCGCTCGTCTGGGTGATCTCGTCCTGAAATACCATCTGCTCCATGACCCGATTGCCATAGACAAGCCGCACCGGCAAATCGCTGCCGTGCTCTCGCATCTGGCGAAGAATCCCCAGAGCTCCCGCGATGCCGCAGCCACCCGCAATCAGTCCGACGCCGGCCGTTTTACGGCCTGTCAGCGTGAAGGCACCGTGCGGACCGTCGACATAAACACTCTGGCCCGGAGACAACTGATCGAGGTTCGATGTGTAGTCTCCCGCCGCACGAATAACGAACGAGACGCGTGGCAGTGAGCTGGGGCTCGACGCGATGGTGAAAGGATGTTCGTGGCGGTTGAACGGATTACCCGAAGTATTGATCCACACAAACTGACCTGCATCGAAGTCAAAATCGAAGTCGCCATCCTTTTCGATAGTCAGACTCCAGTCGCTGAGTCCCTCCTTGCGTACCTCTACAATCTTGAACGGTTTGCGTCGCTGGATCCACGGTCGAACGAAGTACGTATACACAAGAGTGCTTACTGCAACCGTGCACATCGCGATCCACATGTAGTCAAA
Source organism: uncultured Woeseiaceae bacterium (assembly GCA_964462665.1). Taxonomy (GTDB): domain Bacteria; phylum Pseudomonadota; class Gammaproteobacteria; order Steroidobacterales; family Woeseiaceae; genus UBA1847. The sequence continues at coordinate 3,055 of CAYWYT010000004.1, forward strand.
CCACGGTTGGTAGACGCCGTGTCGGCCAACCGTAACGGCGTGATGGGTTCCGAGAATAGCGACCGCAACCAGACCGATGCCGTGACTGATGCGCCACGCTTCGTAAGTGATTGGCAGTTTGTCGCGGAGAATCGCGAAGATGACCCAGAAACCCATAAGTGCCCATGCGAATACGCCAGTAGCGGACTCCGAACTCGTCAGCATCAGCCATAAGTCATCAACGGCAATTTGTGGTGCGATCAAAAACCGCGGCAACACGATTAGAAACGGGTGCAGGAAAAAGATTAGCGCGACGAGTTCGCCGGCCTTGCGATGAATTCGCATGCCGTTATCAATTCCGGCAAATTGCGTTACCGACTGTAGCCGACCCGACAATGCGTACTGGGCGAGCAGGGCAGTGAGTCCGGCAATACTCAATATTGATACTAAAGTTTGAAACCAGCCGCGTTGCTCTAGTCCCTGTGTGAGCGCGAGGAAGTACGGCAGCAGTGCAAATGCCATGTAGATAGCGATGACCCGACCTAATAATAATGGTGGTCGTCGGTTGCCGGGGAACGCGGATTTTGGAGTGGCACGCATACGTCAGCCCCAGGAAACAGTGGGTTCGAGCGGTTTGTCCGGAGTGATCGTGATCGCATCGACCGGGCAGCTAAGCCGGCAGAAATGGCAGATCTGACAATCGTCCACGTAGGCTATGTAAGCCTGACCGGTGTCGGGATTCATGCGAATAACATCGGTTGGACACGCTTTCACGCAGTTCTCACAACCAATGCAACCGTGTATACGTGCAATTGGCATCCTATGCTCCTTTCCACTCAGGGTGCTCGGCCAGAAATTCATCTTCGCCTGGAAACTCGCGTGGGTAGCGATCGCGATACGCAAGCGAAGCGGGCGGAGCCCATTCGTCGGGTAACGCATGCTTGGATGCCACCATGCGACCTTCCTCCTGTCGCAGCAAAACCCAACACAACCAATTGCGGTCATCGCGCGCCGGGAATTCCTCGCGGAAATGGGTGCCGCGACTTTCGGTTCTATACATACCTGCGCGCAGTTTCATTTCAGCGTTTAGCAGCATGTTTGCAGCTTCGTGTGCGAGGCGAAGTTCGTGACCGTCACGCGCAATCATCTTCGGCACGACGTGCTCGCGCATGTATTCAATTGACGCGAGCGCACCATCTAGACGTCGCTGACTCTTGATGTAAAGCACCTGAATCGGCGACATTGTGTTTTGCAGCGTTCGTATCACCCATGCTGGTGTATAGCCGCGCTCAACAGTCCGTGGCGCCCAGGTTTCCGAAATTTTCTTGTCGAAAGCGCTTTGCGTGGCTGCGGGCGCATCAACGCCAGCAGCATATTCCGCGGCGAAGCGGCCAGCGCGGCGACCTTGAATCGCGGAACCATAGGATGAGAACCCACGCCCCGGATAAGCCGAACCAACCATCATTGAACCTAAAGAATCACCCGCCGCGTACAGTCCAGGAACGCCATCGGCCTGGCAGGAATAGTCTTCGTTAGAAGAGAAAATGCCTTCGCCTTTGTGCACACCCATGCCAACGGTTGCGCCGCCGACGCCATGCCCGACCGGTGGCGCATGACTGTCATCCTGAGTAGGTACATCGCCCCAGTCGATCGTTAAATCCGGCAGTGTCAGGAAGCCACGACCTTCGTACGCGGCACGATTCCTCGCAACGGACTCGTCAACTCGGCCACCGCCAGGTCGACCTGTGCCCGCTCCGCCGGGTCCCGATGAGCCAACTGCACTAACACCACCCTGTGCGTGTACCCGTAAGGCATTTTGCAAGGTGAGCCCACCGGCGCGCGCATTCGGCGGGCCGACCATGACAAACGCACCGCGAACTGATTGCGCCCAGCTCCAGTTATCATACGAAGCCGCGGGATAGGTGCTGCGCGTGCCATGCGTGTCGTGAAATTCTTTGCCGGTGATATAGGCGCCGGCGTCGTATGCCATGGCATCGCCGTCAAAGGTAAGTCCCCAGATCGGAAAGCCAGGGCTCTTGTACGATCCTGCGCCAGTCGCGAGAATGACGGACTTGGCGTTGAAGGCGACTGCCTTTGATGGTTCCTGTGAATCGTCAAACGTAAATCCGACGGCACCACCAATACGGCCTGCGTCGTCAAGGACCAGTCGCGTGAGCATTACCCGTTCTACCAGTTCGACATTGTTCTCGAGTAATACCCGGCGAAAAACGGTCGAGCGTTCGAAGGGTCGGCAATCGTGAGTGCCCCAGCCACGCAACGTCCAAAAGATATCCATCGACTCATCCATGAACATCTCGATCCACGGCTTGTTGTAGATCCATTCCGTGGCAGTGGAAAGGTTATCGAGCCACTCTTTTCGATCATAAAGCTCGGGGTCGAACGGGCGACTGTCTGATGCCCAGGGAGACATGCCGGACCAGCCAACAGTGCCCTTGTCGACCAGCACCACTCGCTGTCCCAGCTTGGACGCTTCTACGGCAGCAAATACGCCGGCGAATCCGCTGCCAACAACCAGGACATCGGCGTCGTATTGATCAGCAGGAACCGGAGTCGCCGGATACTTGTTTATATTCGTTAGGATAGTCGGAACGGCGAGGGCCCCTGCGGTCAGCCCGCCCAGGACGAACAGGTCACGCCGGCTTATGCCGCCAGTTTTAGGGTCGTCGTCATGGTCATTAGCCATCGAGTGATCTCTAAATACCCTTTTGTACCGCAATACAGTACAATTTCGCCCGTGATTCGATACAGAGCGGGCATTCGAGTATAGGACTTATTGGCTCGCAGATAATTGCGGCTTCTACATATAGAAAGCAGAGAAACCATGCCAGAAGCGAAAGATAAAAAAGGCGACGGCGTAGCTGCGCGCCAGGGGATTCAGGTCATAGCCAGGGCCGCTGCGATCCTGCGGACGCTGGAAAATGAAAGCGATGGACTCAGCCTGGGTAAGATTGCCAAACGCGTGGATCTACCACGTTCGACCGTGCAACGAATTGTCAGTGCTCTCGCCGCAGAGCAGTTGCTCATAGCGGCGACGCCGAATGCCAGAGTGATGCTCGGACCTGCAATTGTTCGCATGGCAGAGAATACTCATTTCGAGTTTGCCGAATTTGTACGACCTCATCTGGAAGAGTTGTCGACTCGAACCGGGGAGACCGTTGATCTTTCGATTCAGCGCGGCGACAGGATGGTGTTTGTCGACCAGATCAAATCAAACCACCGCCTAAGCGCGGTATCCGCCGTAGGTGAATCATTTCCGACATTCAGTTCGGCGAATGGCAAGGCAGCGTTATCATTATTGAGTAACGACGAGATTGCCGCGTTGCTCAAAGGAGGGCTGTTTGAAGAAACCTCCCACACGATCACCAGAATGAGTGAGTTGATTGCCGAGATCGAGAAGATTCGGCATGACAATTATGCGGTTGATAACGAGGAACACACGGAAGGTATCTGCGCGCTGGGGACAGCGTTTCACGATCCATTCGGGCGTATTGTCGCTGTGTCTGTGCCCGTACCTACCACTCGATTTAATCGATCAAAAGACTCGATCATTAAAGCGCTGCTCGATTATCGCGAAGCAGTGATTCTGGCGATACACGGCTAATCAAATCGGCATTGAATTACTTGCGCTAAAGCATGTTTTGTCGATATTTCTTTGCAATCACCCATTAAATCGAATATAAATGTAGCTCTTCTTAAAACAGCTGTCCCGCAATGCGGTGCAATTTTGTTTTAGGAATAAGCCTCCCTTCTCCCCCCCCCAAGGGAGGTTTTTTTTAAGAGGCGATTGGAATGATACATACAGTTAGATTTTTCGTTTTTGTGAGCTTGGCCTTCCTGGGCTCGGTTGCTTATGCACACCATTCCTTTCAGGCGACCTTCAAGCCCGACGCCAAGATCGATGTAGAAGGTGTTGTTACCAAGTTCAGTTTTCGCAATCCGCACATCGTCATAAATTTCGATGTCACCAATTCTGATGGCTCGGTGACCAGCTGGATGAGTGAGGGCGCGGCAGCTACGCTCATGCGTCGCGCAGGGTGGGATAGAGATACTGTCAAACCCGGTGATGTGATCCGCGTACATGGTGACTCAACTCATGACGGTTCGCCGATGGTGTCGATTGACTCTGTGGATGTAATGGATCCGACTTCGGGCGCTGTCGTGCGCACATTGAGTCGTCAAGCTGGTGGCGGGAACGACCAGGCTACGGTCAAGGCGGCTGCAATGCCGCTTACTCTCGCTGATGGCAAGCCGAACCTGACGGGAGCATGGACGAATCACGGAATGGCCAGTGGTCGTCCGGGTCCGCCGAATATCACATTCAATGAGTTGGGTACATCGGTTCAGGAGAGCTACGACAAAGCCAATGATCCGCAAATATTTTGCGACGCCCCTGGATTGGTTCGTCAGCTCAACACACCGCACCCTATTCGAATTACTCAGCTCGAAGATAGAGTCGTCATTGAGTATGAGGAGTATGCGGGTCGCCGCGAAATTTCTTACGGGTCAGGTACACCTGCAGTGGGTCTAAAGACGCACTTCGGAGATTCGCTGGCACGTTACGAAGGTGATGCACTGGTCATCGAAACGGTCAATCTCCTGGGAAATCCATCCAGTCCTGAAGGGCATCAGCTCAGCGATCAGACGGCGACCGTGGAGCGTTACACACGTGCGGACTCATACGATTATGGACCGACGATTTCGATTCACGTGACGGTTTCGGATCCTGTGTATCTCGCAGAAGATGGATCTATCAGCCGCGACAAGATGTCGGCAGGCGAGTACGAGTTTATAGAGAATGATTGTCAGCAGCCGCTGCGTGAACGCACAAGCGTAAATCCGGCAGCAAGCTTCTTCCTGACCAGCCATGGGCCAGGCGATGGCGCCAATTTGGGCGGCCTTGATGGTGCAGATCAGTACTGTGCGGATCTGGCAGCAATCGTCAGCGCTGGCGACAAGAAGTGGCGCGCCTACCTGAGCACAACTGGCGAAGGCGGTGTGAATGCGAGAGATCGAATCGGAGCGGGTCCCTGGTACAACGTTAGAGGTGAATTAGTCGCGAGCGATGTCGAGAACCTGCATAGCGACCAGAACAAGCTGACAAAAGCTTCCGTGGTCGATGAACAAGGCCGAATGGTCAACGGACGCGGTGATGATCCGAATCGACACGACATCCTGACCGGATCGCAAATGGACGGTACCGCACTTAATAATGATTCCGATACGACTTGCAGCAACTGGGCAGCTAGTGGCGAAGGCAGTGCGCTCGTTGGTCACTTTGACCGTGAGGGTGGTGGCCAGAATCCAACGTCCTGGAATTCAGCGCACGCTTCACGCGGTTGTAGTCAGACAGACTTACAGGGTTCAGGCGGAGACGGGTTGTTTTACTGTATGGCAGCCGACTAAATGAGTCGTCTATTCGGCTACGCATTACTCGTGATTGCTTCGGCAGCTCTCGCAGAGGAGCCTGCCGAAAGTAAGAACATCGTCGTGTTCGGCGCAACCGGAACGATCGGACAGTCAGTCGTTGCAGAGGCGCTAAGCCGCGGGCACGCTGTCACAGGCGTGTCGCGTAGCCCGGAGAAATTTGCGTATAGCGAAGAGAACTTCACCGCTGCGCGTGGCAATCCGACGGACGCGAGTTCGGTGGCTGAGCTTGTTGCCGACGTTGACGCAGTCATCATTGCTGTTGGTGGCCGCACAGCGACCAAGCCTGAAGAAACGGCGATGAACCTGACGGCTATCGCAATAACCGATGTGCTTTCTGAGTTGGGCTCAGATAGCCCGCAGGTAGTCGTGATCGCGGGCGGCTTGACCATGCTCGGCAGTCGCGAAAATATGATTGCGAACATGCCGCCGAATGCACCAGAAGGGTCTGCCATGTACGCGCTATTCCTTGGGCACTGGGAGGCGTACGAGACTTACCTGAAATCGAATATCAATTGGACTTTCGTCGCGCCCCCGATGGGAATTCTGGGCTTTCGCGAAGGGCCGGACGTGCGTACGGGCAAATACCGTACATCCACAACAGAGCGCGTAGTCATGGCCGATGGCAAGAACGAAGTTTCCATGTCCGATCTCGCGGTTGCGGTCGTCGATTTCGCTGAGGAATCCGAATTCAATAGGGTGAAAGTTGCTGTAGGATACTAAAGATAACGTTCACGTAATTACCTAAGCAAATTATTCAAAAACCATCGGAATTCACTATGTTGAACGGCTACGAAATGAACCGAAGAAAATTCCTTGTACAAAGTGCAGCGCTTGCTGCTGCGACTTCGCTGCCGCTGGTGGGCATGGCACAAGAGAAGATGCGTACTCGACTGATTCCGGGCACAGACGAAGCACTTCCCGTTGTTGGGCTGGGGTCACCCGAGCCGTTCAGACGGCTGACTGACGCAGGAAAGGAACTGCCGATCTCTCTCGTTCAGACGATGATGGACATGGGTGGCAAGGTCATGGATACGCCGCCATTTATCCGGCCCGACATCCCGGTGATCGGTGAAATTATTCAGGAAATGGGCGTTGCAGACGACTTGTTCCTGACCACCAAGATCACGGTAAGCGGCAAGGAAGAGGGTATTGCGCACATCGAGAGACTGATGGCGGCGCTGAACAAGAAGCCGATGGACCTTCTCATGGTCCACAACATGCGCGACCTGGATACGCATTGGGCGACGCTCAAGGATATGAAAGAAGCAGGCCGGACTCGTTACATTGGTGTGAGTCTTACCAGAAATGACGACTATGTAGCGTTGAACAAATTCATGCAGGCCGAAAAGCCGGACTTCATCATGACGGGATACTCGATATTTAACCCGATGGCCGAAGAATCTGCCTTGCCATTAGCGGCAGACCTTGGAGTTGCTGTTTTAGTCGCCGAGGCATTTAAAGCGGAGGATGACGGCAACTTTTTTGCCAAAGTTTCGGGTAAGGAACTACCGGACTGGACCGCGGAGTTTGACTGCGAGTCGTGGGCGCAGTTTGCGCTGAAGTATGTCATTTCGAATCCCGCCGTACACTGCGTGGCGACCGAGACCAGCAAGGTCAAACATGTCATCGATAATATGGGCGCAGGCTACGGACGGCTTCCGGATGCGGCGGCTCGAAAACGCATGCGAGAATTTGTACTCACGTTGTAGAAAGCGCGCCTCAGTTATCTGCGGCGCGAAAAACAATCTCACCACCAACCATCGTTAATACTGGCTGGATTTCCCGCACCTCGTCCATGGGCACCGTCAGGTAGTCGCGGTCGAGCACCACCAGATCTGCGTACTTGCCGGCTTCCAGAGTGCCGATGTCATCCTCCATGAACAGGATGTAGGCATTCGAGCGGGTGTGTGCGATTAGGGCCTCTTCGCGCGTGATGACCTCGTCTGGCTTGAGTTTCATAATATCCGGAAACACTTTGCCCGCGGTATATTCCCAGATTACGTGGAACGGATTGTAGGTCGCGACGATGGTGCCGTCCGAGCCCATGCCCCAGAGAATTCCGCTGTCCTGAATCATGCGTACCGGTGGCGAGGCTATGCCTTCCATTTTCACTTTAACCGTATGGTTCGCGAGCGTGATATTCCATCCGAGTTCTTTTGCTCGTAATACCGTCGGTCTTTTTATCTTGTCGACATGGCCCAGCGTCCAGCGCAGATCCTTGGTCGGATATTCCTCGCCGATTCTCTCGCCAATCGACAGCATGCGGTCGGCCGTAGAATCCTGCATGGCGTGCTCGTTGATGTACCAGCCGTTCTTGGCAGCAGAACGAGCAATCTTCTCCCATTCATCGTAATACTCATCTGCAAGTGGCACGTCCGAACCCGACGAGTCATGCAGCAAGCCATAGACGTGCTCGCCGATGCCAAACATGCCAAATCTATCGTCGCGCTGGAACGGCGCTTCGCGATCCAGCATCTCGGCAGCGGCCGTCGCCGTACGCGGCGTGTCGGCCCAGTAGCGGGCAGCATAGAACACGCGCACCGTAAGTCGGTCCGCTTCATATAGTGCTTCTACCGGCGCATAGGAACCGTCGAGATAGCCCACGTCATACGCTGTCGTCACCCCCATGCTGTTTAGATAGCCATTGAATGCCTGCACCTCTTCTTTGCGGCCTTCCAGGGTGTCTGCGAACGGAAAGTACTCAAGTGCGGCGTACATGACGAAGCGGCCGGACCTGTTGTCGATGCGAATAACACCATCTTCGTCAAACCACTCTGGATTCGTGGCTGACAGCTTGTCCGACGCGAGGCGATTCATATAAAACGCGCTGTACGTGCGTTGCATGAACACCGGATTATTGGGAGATGCCTTGTCCAACTCCGCCGTTGTGAACCCACCGGGCTGGTCGGCAAATTGTTGTTCGTGCCAACCGCCGATTATGAATATCCACTTGCCCGGTCCGAGCTCTTTACCTTTCGCCGTAATCCGGTCAAGAACCTCTTGCCGCGACGTAACCCCGTGAATTCGCACCTCATACTTTGCGAAGTTCGTACCACGCAAATAGTGAAGGTGATTGTCGATGAATCCCGGAATGACCGTACGTCCTTCGAGGTTCGTTTGTTCAGTATCCGGGCCTGCCAGTGCTCTAATCTCATCGACGTCTCCTACCGCTAGAATCCTGTCACCATCGATCGCGATCGCAGCGGCGGTCGAAAAATCTTCGTCAACCGTCAGGATCTGGCCGTTGTATAGAATCCGATCAGGCGTTTGTGCAGCGCCAAGTGCTGGAAGAAGCAGAAGCAATGCAAGGATGCTGTGAATCGCTGAAAAAGAATGTCTAAAGTTCATCTGTCTATCTCCAGTTTGTTTTCCATTCATCTGTCATTTCTTTAACTAAATCAGGATGTTGTGACGCAATGTTAAGGTGTTCTCCCGGGTCGGTGGCGAGGTCGTAGAGTTGCCAGTTTGTTGTCCCCTGTTGTCCGGGAGGAGGGGTATTAATCAGCTTATAGTTGCCGCGAATCAGAGAGCCGCCGTCGCCTTCAGTCCACCCAACTGAATAGTTCTCACCGTGCACGGCGTCAACCTGTCCTGTCAGGTGAGGCCACATAGAGGTTCCCAGGATAGCGTTGATCTCCCGACCATTGAACGAGCCCGCACCTGGGTGTTCCGTGCCAGCAATCTCCATAAATGTCGGCAGAAAATCCATCATGGTCATGTAGGAATGCGTGACTCCGCCGGCACTCACGGCAGCAGGATAATTAACAAATCCGGCAGCGCGAATCCCACCTTCGGTGAGAGATCCTTTCATGTATCTGAACGGCGCAGTCGCTGCTGCACCAAACCCTCGGCCGTGATCAACAAATGAATTAATGCGGCCGAAGTTTTGCAGACTATTGTCCGTGTGCTCAGGCAGTTGTGGTCCTCTGCCTTTAGGGGTTCGGCCGGTGTCCACGCCAAATTCGGCGTGCGAAGCGCCGTGATCTGAAGTAAACACAATGACCGTGTTTTCAAGCTGGCCGCTTTGCTCAAGGTAGCTGATGACGCGACCAATGCTCATGTCCAGATGTTCGATCATGCCAGCGTAAATTTCCTGCGCCCTGGAGTATTTGCGTTGCTCTTGCGCACTCAAGTCAGCCCAGGACTCAACTTGAGAGTCAAAATCGTCGAGACTGGAGTTGGCGGGAACTACGCCTAGCTCAAGCGCGCGGTTAAATCGTTGTACGCGCAACTCGTCATAGCCCATTTCGTACTTCCCAGCGTACTTATCGAGCCAGTCATCAGGAAGTTGCAGCGGCCAGTGCGGTGCGGTGTAGGGCATGTAAGCGAACCAGGGTTTGCCTTCCTCAGCCTTGCCGAGATACTCAAGCATCTTATTGGTGTAGTGATCGGTAGCGTAAAAATCTCCACTGAGATCCTCAAACGCAACGTGCACTCCATCGTCTTCAAAGCCAAGCTCGCCCGGGATCAGAAAAAATTCTCGGAAGAAACTTGAACTGCCGTTGAGTTGAACAAAAGAGCGATCGAAGCCGCGCGTCGCCGGCGTATAGCCGTCATCCCGACCGAGGTCCCACTTGCCGGTCATGTACGTGGCGTAGCCCGCCTCTTGCAGCAGTTCCGGAATGATCGCCCAGTCGCGACTTAGTAAATTGTTACGCTGCCCGCCCTCCTGAGCAGGACGAACTTCTATCGGTTTCATGTGGCCCGTACTGGCCATCAGCATCATGCGCGTCTGTTGGCAGGCTGGTCCGGCATGCATGCTGGCGATGCGTAGACCGCCCATGGCCAACTCGTCCAGATTAGGGGTGGAAATCTCGCTGCCGAATGCTCCGATGTCGGTAAAGCCAAGATCGTCCGCAACGATGAACAGGATGTTGGGTCGTGCATCCGCCGTTGAGTTTGATGAGGGTTCTTGAGCCTCCTGCGAACAGCCTGACGCGATAATTATTACGAGCGCGAGTTTTGCAATTCGAGCAAGTCCATCCATATTTTTCAATCCACCATTCATCAACGATTTCCTTTTATCGGACCCTGGCCGAGCTTTCGAGCGACTGAGCTACCATAATTATCGATATTGTTGATGTTTTCCATTAGTTTGTCGAAATAATCTTGAAACTATGTATAGATTTGTCAGTATGGTGTATATCGCGGTTCATATGTACTGCAATACAGTACAATAATTCTCTCCCAACAAATCTCAGTTTCCTCGACGTGGCAGTTGACGGGGACGGAGGAGAAAGGCGGTAGAGATGAATACGATCTTCAGGATTAATAAAATTATGGCCAAACGAGACCGACGATTGTCAGCGACCTTCAGGGTTTATTTGCTCTCCTCCCTGACGTTCTGTATTGCCTGCATATCTGCTGTGAACGCAGAGGCTCGGAACGTCGTATACGTCGACACGGGCGCAAACGGCGGGGACGGAAGCTCCTGGTCAGCGGCCTTCACCGACTTGCAGGCTGCCTTGGTGAGTGCAGCTGCCGAAGACGAAGTGTGGGTAGCGGCCGGTATCTATTACCCGACCTCCGATCAAGATCGTGAAGTGTCCTTTCAAATGGTAGAGGGCGTTGCCATGTACGGGGGGTTTTCCGGGAGTGAGAAATCGCTTGAGCAACGGGATTGGGAGCAAAACCGGACCGTGCTGAGCGGCAATATCGGTGCTCGAGAGGACAAGACGGACAACTCTCTGACCGTTGTAAAAGGTGCGGACAACGCCATCATCGATGGCTTCGTAATCGAAGATGGCTACGCTATGGCGCAAAAAGGTAGCTGGATCCCTGAGCACATAACGCCTGAGGTCGTCTTGAATGAATCAAGCGGTGCCGGTTCCGGTGGCGGGATGTTTAATCACGGTGCAGCGCCCATCGTGCGAAACACAGTGATTCAAAACAATGAAGCCGGGAAGGGTGGTGGTGTCTACAATATGTCGTTGTCGCGACAACGGGCGGCCGGCGTTAACGGGCAGCCAATATTTATCAACGTAACCATTAAGAACAATGTGGCCTTTATTCGCGGCGGCGGAATGTCAAACGATCTGGGCACGCATCCGATCATCATTAATTCGATGTTCATCGGTAATTCGAACATCGCGAAAGGTGGCGCGATGTATAACGACTTCGGTTGTTCGCCGATCATCATCAATACGTCATTTGTCGAGAATACAGCAATGCGCGCCAGCGCAATCGGCAATGATGGCCATTCGAGTCCGATACTGGTCAACGTCGACATTTCCCGAAACATTGCCCTGGATCAAGGCGCTGCTTTGTACCAGGGCTCCTACAATGCCAACCGCAGCGCAGGCGCAAATCACCCAATAGTGATCAACTCGAGAATCACCGGCAATCGATCCGAGACAAACGGTTCCGCAACGATTCTAAATTGGGGTGAGGACTGGATAACGTCGATTGATTCGGAGATTGACGATTGGCCTTTTTCGGCGCCCAAAGATGAGGCCGGCAAATACAAGTCACTTGTCGAACTTGCCACAGTTGTTGAGGATTTGTCAGCCAGCGAGATTTCATCGGAGCAGATCAGCGAACTATTAACTCTTGTGCCGACAGCCGGATTTGGCGCACCTCCCGGTGAGCGCCCGGGTCCATCGGGTAGTGCGGGCAAATTTGGCGTTGACCGGGAGCTGCTGACGGACGTACAGATAGCGGATCAAATCTTTTACGTTGATGCCCGGATCAGTGCCCGGGAAAGTGACGGACGGTCCTGGCAGACGGCATTTGTAACCGTCCAGGAAGCCATTGATGCTGCGCACAAAATGGAAGGTGGCCAAGTCTGGGTTGCATCCGGGACCTACTACCCGACAGAGACAGAAAACAGATCTGCATCGTTTGCTATGAAAGAGGGCGTAGGCATCTATGGCGGCTTCTCGGGTCACGAGCAAGTGCTGGGCGATCGGGACTGGGCTGTCAACGAAACTGTGCTTAGCGGTGACATTGGCGTCCGCGGTGTAAATACGGACAACGTCTATCACGTTGTTCTAGGCAGTATTGACAGTGTGCTGGATGGGTTCGTTGTTCGAGACGGCTACGCGGATGGTGTGATCAAGAACAGCTACGGAGGTGGAATGTTCAACTGGGGCTATCAGGCTTCTGCCATCGTTCGAAACACCGAATTTACCGCCAATTATGCCGCCGATGGTGGCGGTATTTTCAATTTTGGCGATGTGCTCGCCTACTTCGATTCAGTAAACGTTCACGGCAACCGATCTTTGACTGGCGGTGGCATTACCATGCGATTTGGATCATCCATCCGAGTTGATAATAGTCGGATTGCGGACAATTTTGCCGAATATCGTGGTGGAGGTGCTGTCATCAACTACGGGTCGAACGCTGAGTTTAATAATGTGACATTTTCCGGAAATCGTACAAATGGGAACGGCGGTGGCGTTTGGGTCGATGACCAGGCATCTCAGTACGGTGGAACTCGACCTGTGTTCCGCCGCAGCAGATTTGAAAACAACCAGGCAGGTTTTATCGGCGGTGGCATTCACAATTTCAATGCAGCAATGACCGTCATGGAGCGAAATACGTTCGTCGACAATAGCGCCGATATTGGCAGCAATATCGCGAACACGCTTAGTTCACGTGTGACTATGCGAGAAAATACAGTGGACCCAGAGACGGTCTACACGGATGAAGGCTCCAGCATAAACGCACTCAGATGATCAGATATTCCAGTTACCACCAGCGTGTCCGAAAGGACAACATATTGCGCAGGACATTACGCGGCGCCTAGCTTGAGTAAAACGATGACTAAACTAAGACAGTATTTTCTTGCGCTATCCTTGTTATTGAGTCTTGCGGGGATACAGCCTTCAATGGCGCAGATGTATCCGATGGATTCCGATGTCGGTGTTGATGGCGAAGACTTATTCAAGGTCTGCGGTTTTTGCCACGGTACACAAGGTCAGGGTGGTCCCGCATTGGACGCACCGCCGCTTGCCGGAATGGAAGCGTGGTACGTCGAACGACAACTGCACAATTTTCGAAATCGCGTTCGCGGCACTCACTATGACGATGTGCCCGGTGTTCAGATGTCGATTGTCTCTGGCATGGTCCGCAATCAGACGACTATTGAAAATATTGCAGCGCATATAGAAAATATGGAACCCGGTGCGCCACCAGAACTGGCCCGCGGAGGCGAAGTTGCGGGTACGGCTCGCCCTTTCATATGGCGATCACAATACGCTGCTCTTGAGCACCCGGAAGAACCTGATATCGAGAATGGTAAAACCGTCTATGCCGGGGCATGCACAGCTTGTCATGGCGAAACCGGGCAGGGCAATGAAGCTTTGGGTTCTCCCAGGCTCACCGATCTTCCGGATTGGTATATGGAGCGACAGCTACAATATTTTCGTGATGGTCTGCGGGGTGAATCCCCGTCGGATACATTTGGTTTGCAGATGGCAGCATTCGCAAAAACTCTGGCGAACAATCAGGCAATCGCCGACGTCGTCGCTTACATAAATTCACTTTGACGGAGGGTCCAATGAAAAGAATTAATTTCACAGCTTTAGTGCTTTTTTCGATTCTCTTCTTCAACGCGGCAAACGCTGATGTCGTAGAAATAAAACTGGTCGATGCACAGGATGAAACCCGGGGCTGGTGCGTAGACCTTTTCGCACATCTCACTCGTGCCATTCCGCTCGGTGGCTTTCAGGGGCATGATTGCTTCTTGTTCTTCGGTAAAGGGCCACAGATCGATCAGGGCTTCGATGAAGAGCTGATTGCCGAAAGCAGATTTCGTTTGCCGTATTGGGATGTCTGCATGACATTGCAGGAGCCCAAACATCATTCGTACATTGCAGCGGAGCCTTGCAGTGATGACCCGGCGCAAAAAATTAGCATGCACGATGACGGACGCATCACACCGGATACGGCGCCGGAGCTTTGTCTGACTATCGGTTCAATCACTATTCCTGGAGGAGGGCGATTGGCTCCTGTGGGAGCACGTCCGCCGGCGGACAATAACGATATCCCTCAGATTCGTCGCATGACGTTTGATAACTGCTCCGACGACCCTGCTGTTGCGGTTCTGCAAACCTGGACCACGCGAAAAGGTGAGTTTGTGCCCGAAGAGCGCAGCATTCCGAGCCGGTTCTTGCTGATCGAGGCCGACTAGGCGAGCTCGCGCTCAAACAAGACCAGCAGCCGACTCCAGGCCCGTTCGGCCTGTGCTTCGTTGTAGACCACAGAGTCTGGCGGACACCAGCCGTGCAGTGTGTCTGCGTAAACTTCGATCTCTGCGCTAACTCCAGCGTCGTCGAAGGCTTCGCGTAGCATCACTTTGGCGTTAGGCTCTTTCTCGTCGTCATTGGCTGCAATGGCGATCAGGAGACCAGCTTTTATTTCCGGGGCCAGCAGGTGAGGGCTGTCGTCGCTGTCCGTCGCCAGACCACCACCATGGAATGATCCGCCCGCACCGATTCGCTCGGGCATCGCAGCGGCCAGCCGCATTGTGTAAGAGCCGGTCATGCAATAGCCGGTGGTCCCGATCTTGCGATTCGTATCTACCGACGCTTTTGCATCAAGATAATCAACGAACGCTCGGCCATCGCTGACACAGGTTTCGGGTGACAATGAACGTGCATGCGGCATCAGTCGTTCGCGCACCGCCGGCGTACTAAATGATTCGCCATCTTCAATGACCGGGCCTTGGGCGGTTCTATAGTAAGGGTTGACGACCAACGTTGAGTAACCGGATTCTGCGAGGCGCTTGCCCATCATGCGAAACGAGGTACGAATACCCATGATATCGGGCCAGACAATTACAGCTGCATGCGCGCCTTCAGCCGGGTGTACGAAATAGCAATCAGCCATACCATCGGGTGTTTCGATCTGGATTTCTTCTTCGACCACGTCCATTGCGTTTGCCACGGTGGGTAGCATCATGCTTAGAGCAAAGGCGATACCGCCCTTGCTAAAATCGCGGCGTGTCACGCCATGCTTGCGAAGAAATTCTTCATTGTCTTTTTCAGTTAGTTCATCACACATAGTCGTGCCCTCATTTCTGATTTTATTATTGTAATCTCGTAAATCTACTCACCACCGAGGAAATCCAGAGCTTCCTGGTTGCCTATGGTTAATAGAAAACCAAGTTCGTCCGCCATCCACCAGGCATCGACCCACTCGTCGCCATCGAATCTTGCAAAGCCCAATTCCCAGTCGTGCAGTTTATTTCCGGAAGCCGGTATTCCATAGAGCGGGCCTGAATTAACGGATGTAAGGCGAAACGACATCATCGCCAGATCGCCCTCAGACATCACAATTCCGATCATGTCCTGTCGCTCACTCATCGACTGACCGTGTGCGCCTTCGACACCCAGCTCTGCACCGCGCTCAACGATGTTCGCGATACCGCCGCGCTGCAGGTTGGAATAGGGTCTGCCGGTAAAAGTATAGTCCACGGGTTTGTTCTTCGCTTTGTATGACAGCAACAGGCGCTTGTGCTGATACTCAGGCGTGTCCGCAGGGTCAGATACCAGGTCCTGCAACGCCTCATCATAGGTGCGCGTGTCGTGATAAATCGGTGGCAGATTGACCTTGCCGTCCTGGCGTACAGGAATACGTGCGCCCAATTGACGCAGCAGACGAGCTTCTTCCGCCATGAACCAGCTTTCAACAATCTTTCCGTTCTCGAGTTTGAAAATAGCTCCGGATACGATTTCGAAACTCTTACCTGTCGCCGGGATGCCGAAAAGATTGCCGCTGTGGGTGCCGGATATTCGCAGCGTAGCCGCGACCATGTCGCCTTCGCCCATGAATCGAGTGATGGTGTTGCTTCGATCTGATATGGCTTCAAGGTCGGGTTGCATTGCAGCGGCCAGTTTCGGGTCGTCAGCGTTGTACTTAAGGTTTTCAAATTCATGACGGAGGAGTTTGTGATTTGCTGCCTCGTTCGCTGCGGCCACCGCAGCGAACTCCGCTGTGCCCATTGCTTGCAGATAGAGTTTTGCAACCGCTTTGTTGCTTTCAACCTGCGCTGATGCGGCAACAGCGGAATTGAAACAAACAAGGGCGAGACTAGTTGCGGCAATCGCGGTTAGAATTTTTCTCATCATCATTTCCAATACGTTTAAGGGATGCAGTCATAAGCTTGCACAAAGGCGCCGGGTTGGTATTCCCACCATTTATTATTCGTAACCGGGTCATCGTCGGACTCCGGATCGAGCAGAGTAGACGTGTAAAGAAGTCGATTATGGTCGTCGCTCAATTCAAAGGTTTCACGCAACAGTACCGCGGAGTTGCTGCCTTCGAATGAGGTCGTCATCAGGAGCCGGCCTTGGTCCATGCGACCGCTTGAATAACCAAGGTTGTCGGTGTTGTTGCCGGTGTCGTTGTGCCCAACTCCCATATGTACTTCGCGTACCGTGTCGAACTCTTCTGAGTGCACAATGACGATGTCGCCGTTATCCATTAACTGAATGGGATAGGGTGATCCCATCGCAACCCAAACGTCCTTAGTCGCACAGTTGCCGGACCCACGCTCCGTTTCGTAGTCGATGCTGAAAGTTTCGGCCGGGAACTGCAGGGCGCGATGGCTGCCTTCGGCGCCAAAAATGGTATTCCATACGGCAAATATTGATGTGGGTCGCTTGGAAAAATCATCTTCAAGCACTCGGCCGTGGACCCGATCCGTATTGCCAATGCGACTGGCTTCAGGCCATCGAGGTTCGGCAGTCCGCAAGAAAATAATTTCATGTCCATCAGGCAGCAGCAGGTGATTCATGAAGAGGCTGTCGTCGCGGCTACGCGACCGGTAGCCAGCAACACGTACTTTGGTGCCAACAGTCAGTACGTCTTTAGTGACATTCATACGGGTCAGAGCGGCGACTGAGTTGCTCTCAGTTGTATAGACTTTTTCGTTGTCTGTACCTGCATCAACAGTGAAGCTGATTCGGACATGGGGGTTGCGCCACACAATCGAACTGATTACGCCTTCGATTTCTATGTCTGAGTTAACGTCGTACAGCGCGGTCCAATTGTGGTGCGCATCGGCATGGCCAGCCATTAACATCATTAGGACTAGTGCCATTAACGTTCTGGTCATGCTCATATATCGTCCTCTTTCTTACATAGCAGCTGCGATCGCCTTGCCAAGACTCTGGGTGTTGCCTTTGCCGCCCATGTCAGGTGTCAGGTCGCCGCCGTCACGGAGTGTATTTTCGATTGCAGTCATGATCGTGTCGTGTGCATCCGCGTGGCCAAGGTGTTGCAACATCATTGCACCCGCCCAGATCATGCCAATTGGATTCGCGATATTCTGTCCGAAGATGTCGGGCGCCGAGCCATGTACCGGTTCAAACATGGAAGGATGTTCCCGGGAAGGATTCAAATTGGCCGACGGCGCGATCGCTATCGTGCCCGTGCAGGCCGGGCCGAGGTCGGAAAGAATGTCACCGAACAAGTTGCTGCCAACTACCACATCAAATCGATCCGGCATGCGCACGAAATTCGCCGTCAAAATATCAATATGATATTGGTCGACTTCAATGTCGGGGTAATGCTTCGCCATTTCCTTAACGCGCGAGTCCCAGTACGGCATTGAATGCACAATGCCGTTTGACTTGGTTGCTGAGGTCAGGTGTTTTGCGTCACGACTTTCAGCAAGCTCAAACGCATATTTCAAAACGCGATCGGTACCGCGTCGCGTAAACACGCTTTGTTGCACGACGATCTCATTCTCTGTGCCTTCGTAATGAATACCGCCGATTTGTGAGTATTCGCCTTCTACATTTTCACGTACGACGTAGAAGTCGATGTCGCCAGGTTCACGACCTGCGAGCGGGCAGGGCACTCCCTCAAAAAGACGCACGGGACGCAAGTTAATGTTCTGGTCGAATTCGCGACGGATCGGGATCAACAATCCCCATAAGGAGATGTGATCCGGAACCGTAGGAAAACCGGCTGCGCCCAGATACACGGCGTCAAAAGAACGCAGTTGCTCAATACCGTCTTCCGGCATCATGCGACCGGTCTTCAGGAACATCTCGCAAGACCAGTCGAACTCCTGCCAGTCGAATGTGATGCCGTGTTTTGCGCCGGCGGCTTCGAGACAACGCATGCCCTCTGGCATGACTTCTTTACCAATGCCGTCGCCGGGGATAACTGCTACTTTGATTGTGCTCATGTTGCTTTTGATTCCATAAACTTTTGATTCAAAAAAAAGGGCCCTCGAGAGGGCCCTGGTACGACCTTTTGATTCGGGCCTGAAGGCCCTCCTACACAATCAGTAATTCATTCCGCAGCCGATGATTCGATCGGTCGGGAATTTCGTAATGACTTCGATGCCGGTGTCGGTGACGACGACTTCATCTTCTAGTCGAACGCCATCAGAACCATCTTCGTTGCCTGCATAGGTTTCCAGAGCGAACACCATGCCCGGTTCAATTTCTATCGGGTGCTCGATGCTGTAAGCGCGAGAGATAATTGGGAATTCCCACAAGCCTACGCCGATACCGTGACCGTACTGCAAGCCAAAGATTTCGTGCTCGTTGAGTGCGCCCATCTGACGGTAATCAGGCCAGCGCGTAACAACGTCAGCGGTCGAACAACCCGGCTTAACCGCGTCGATACCGCCGAGCTGAATCTCAAGACAACGTGCATGTGTGTCGATCTGCTTCTGTGAAGGATCACCAACAGTGAAGCAACGGTAAACACAGGTGTGATAGCCGTTATACAGACACACGATATCCATAAAGATGATATCGCCAGGCTGCAACAGACGATCCGAACTCAGATGCGGATGCGGATTGGTACGATTACCGGAGGTAACCTGGATGTTGTGAATCCACTGCGCACCCAGTCGATGCATTTCGTGTGCGGCGACTGCTTGCAGATCGTTCTCTTTCGCGCCGGGACGAATCTCCATGGCGATGCGATGGAACGCTGCATCCACAATGGCGGCACCATGTTTCAGAAGTGCGATCTCGTCTTCGTTTTTGATCGAGCGTGCGTATTGCATGACGCCCTGACCATCGGCAATCGTGTAACCGTTGGCCTGCATCGCTAACAAAATCTGCGATTCGATGACATCGACACCGATACGGACCTTGCTCTTGTCCAGCTTGAAGTTGCCGAGCACCATATCGAGATCTTTCAAGAATCCCGCTGAGCAACCCCAAGACTCCGGCAACGCACCAAACATGGTGCCATGCGCAGGGAAGGTGTAATCCGCAATCCACGGGCAATTGAGCTTTTCGCTCGCGACTTCCGATCCAAAGCCGAAAATATGCGGCGGACCATTGCGTGGAATGATTGCGTAGCGACCCATGTTGTCGATCTCGGGCGAGCAGACCGCAGTCGATGTTGAATAACGTTTGTTGCCTGTATCAAACAGGAGCAAACAATCGATATCGAACGTGTCCATGTATTGCTTGATGCGGCCGACACGGTACTCGCGCATACGATCAAAATTGATTCGTTGCTCGTAGTCCACCTGCATCATGCCCTGCGTGCCTTTACGAAACGCCACTATCATTCTCCTAGTATTCGGTTGTTTGGATCGGGTCTAAATGTTGTTATTGTTCGCCACGGGCTAATCGTAAGCCCCACGCTGGCGATGATTATATCGTCAATTCATCTGTTTTGGGATAATTTTCGATAATTTAATCTATAATCGCAAAAATCGAGATCGACCCTTACTATATGGACCGAGAGATAAAACCATGCAAAAGATAAAAATTGGCTTGTTAACAGTGGCTCTAGCCGCGTTTCCGGCATTTGCGGCCCTCGAGGCCGGTACCGCAGCCCCTGAATTTGACGCTCGCGCGTCTTTGGCAGGTGAGGAATTCGACTATTCCCTGAGCAGCGCGCTTGAGCGTGGTCCGGTGGTTGTCTATTTCTACCCATCGGCTTACACGAAAGGCTGCAATATTCAGGCGCATGAGTTTGCTGTGAATATGGAGAAATTCAAATCTGCCGGTGCCAGCGTCATTGGCGTTTCTCTCGATAGCATCGAGCGACTCAATGATTTTTCCGCTGATCCCGAATATTGCGCAGGTGAGCTGGCCGTCGCATCGGACGAAAGTGGCGATATCGCAAAATCATTCGACATCAATGTGCGGGATCCGCGTGACGGCATGAAGGATACTCGCGGCGTCGCAATTGATCATGGCACGGCGGAGCGCACGACTTTTATTGTGAGCGTAGAGGGCGAAATCTCGGCAGTGATCGGCGGTGTCTCTCCGATGGAGAATGTCCAGAAATCGCTGCAAGCCGTACAAAATCTAAACTGAGCCTCGAATGTCGCGACATCTCGCTATTGGCGATATCCACGGCTGTAATACGGCGCTGGAATCGCTGATTGATTTTGTCGGGCTACGTTCCGACGACAGCATTGTTTTCCTGGGTGACTACGTTGATCGGGGTCCGGGCACTGCCGCGGTCCTCGACTTTGTTATTGATCTCGCCAAGACGCACAACGTAATACCGCTGCGTGGCAATCATGAGCTCATGATGCTGGATTCACGCGAGAAGAAAAGTTGGCTGCATTCCTGGCTGCAGTATGGCGGCGCCGAAACACTTGCTTCGTACTCCGATGCGGTAAATCCCGAGGAGCCGTTCGCAGTTGTTCCGCAAGCGCACATGGATTTTCTGGAAAACGGATTGCTCCCGCATTACGAATGCGACACACACTTTTTCGTACACGCAAATGCCGATGCGGATAAATCTTTGGACGAGCAACCGGACTCGTCGCTTTATTGGCGGCGATTCAGGGATCCGGAAAGGCACTGCTCCGATAAGATCATGGTGTGCGGCCACACAATTCAGGAATCCGGAGAGCCAGCCAATAATGGTCACGCGATTTGTATCGACACCTGGGCCTACGGTGACGGTTGGCTAAGCTGCCTGGACGTGGAGTCGGGAACGGTTTGGCAGGCGAATGAAGCAGGGGAGACGCGCATGCTCTCTCTGAGTAAAATCGGCTCCGATTAAAACTGATCTACAAAACTAGTCGCAAGCTTCACTTCACGACTATTGTGGCTTTCCTGCCAAAGGATCTTGCCCGCGCCTTGTTGCGCCTTGTTTACCTCAATAGCGAGCAAACTGCCGTTCGAAATCAACACGTCTTCGCCGGTTAACCACAGGACCAATATGCTGGTGCAGGACTGGTGACTGCTAACGAGGATGTCGCCGTTATCGAAATCGATCTCGCCGAGAAACGTGGTGATTTCATTGAGGCGAGAACCTGTCGTCAACAACGGTGACTCGACGACCGGCGCTTGCAGGCCGAGAAGCTTTGCCGCTATCTCAAGCGTTTGTTTTACGCGCTGCATCGGGCTGGAGAATATCTGCGTAACGCCAAGCAGGTCGTCGCGACGCAGATTCACCACATCTTCGACTTCCTTGACACCCTGAGCGCTCAATTCACGCAGGGCATCCGCCTCTGATTCGGCGGTTGCCCCGTGTCTAAGGATAAAGAGTGTCACTTAGACTTTTTCTGGTTTGCCACTTGCTGCAGAATTTACGACGGCTTCTGTAACGGCTACGCCGTGCACGATTTCTGCTGGAGAAATTGCAAACTGCTCGCCAGATGCTGCTGCTTGGGCGAAGTTGTCCAATGCCGCACGTGCTACATCGAATTTAGCGGCCTGCCAAGTCTCTGCGGGACCTTTGACGGGCTTGAAGGTGCAATTATTGAATAACTGAAAACGTCGTTCTTCAGACGGTGCGCCCTTTACGTGAGTCATGCCTTCAAGTTTTACGAAGCCCTTCGAGCCGTATATCTGGAAGTTAAAGCCGCCGCCTGTCGCGGTCATCGTCGCCAGGTAGCCGGACATGCCCTCTTTCATGCGAAATAAAATGGAGGTTGTGTCGTCCGAATCGACTTTGACCACGCGTTGGAAACTTTGTGCATAGACTTCGTCGATCTCGCCGCAGAGATCGATGAAACCGTCGATAGCATGTACACCCATCGGGGTGAGGCCACCACACGGTGTCTCGTCTTTGCTGGCACGCCACGCACCGGGTTCCAGATACAAGCCATTCGGAAAGGTCATGGTGGCTTCGCAGTGCAGGATCGTTCCGAGGTCGCCGGAATTGATCATCTCGCGTAGCTTGACGATTTCAGGATGGAAGCGACGGTTGTAACCGACCGCCAAAGTCACGCCGGCTTTTTCACAGGCTGCGGCTGCCGCTTGGGCATCGGCTTCAGTCAACGCAAATGGTTTCTCACAAAATACGTGTTTGCCGTTTTGCGCCGCGGCAATGGTTTGTGCGGCATGCTGGGAATTCGGTGTTACCAGGACAACTGCATCGATATCAGGATCTGCAATGATGTCCTCGAAAGACTCGCGCAGCTCCATGTCGTGTTCTTTGCAAAAGGCTTTCGCCTCATCGGAAAGAGAGCGGGTCGTTGCGGCGACAAATTTGATATCGTCACTGACACCGGAAACCGCTTCTACGAGTGTTTGGCCCCACCATCCGAGACCGATAATTGCTGCATTGATCATTGCTAGTTCTCACCTAAATATTGGTTGTCATGCGAAAATTCGCAGTCACGACAGTATATCGCTAAAATGAATAAATCGGACATTTAATCGATATAAAAATGGATGCTAAGTAAATGCCTAATTTGATAGATCCACCCATGGCTGCCTGGATTCTGCTGCTCGCCCGTATTCTAATCGCTTTTGTATTTCTGGTTAGCGGCATTCATAAGGCCGTTTGGTACCAAAAAGCAGTCGATGAGTTTAAGGATGATGGCGTGCCGCTGATTCCGATTTCTCTACCCGCCACAGTTTTGCTGCATGTGGGTGGGGCAGTTTGTCTGATTTTGGGCATTTATACCGAGCTGGCCGGGCTTATCCTCGCGATCCACACCGCGGTGGCAACCTATATGGTGCACGGCTTCTGGCGTTTTGAGGGTATCGAGCGCTTGATTCGGAGCCGCGTCTTCTCAGCCAATCTCGGTGTGATCGGTGGACTCTTGTATATAGCGGCACTCGGCCCGGGCCCGATCGCCCTGGGTTGATAGGGGATACGCAGGAATCACTACCATAAAATCGATAAATACCGTAATATTCGCCAACTATCGATAAATTGCCAAAGAGATAATTCATTGAATGACACAACCGGGCTGCTCAACGCAGCCGTTCAGAATGCCACTGCGCCGGACAAAGAAACGCGCCTGGAGCTGTACCGCTCCATGCAGGCCTGCCGCATGATGGAACAACGCGCCTACGATCTGTTTATGCAGAATCTGGTTAAGGGCACCTCACATCTGGCCCTGGGCCAGGAAGCGATTGCAGCCGGGTTCGGCGCCGCAATGCGTGCGGACGATTACACTTTTTGCACCTACCGTGGCCACAATCACACGCTGGTTCGTGGGGTGTCGATGACCGGCATACTGGGCGAATTGATGGGCCGTGAGATCGGCTTGTTAAGCGGCAAGGGCGGCTCGATGCACTTGATGGATATCGAGAAAGGCGCGATGGGCTCGTACGCAATTATTGGTGCGCATATGCCGATGGCTGCCGGCGCTGCCTGGTCAGCGCAATATCGCGAGTCCGGTCAGGTTGCCGTTTGTTTCTTTGGTGACGGTACGACCAACATCGGTGCGTTTCATGAAGCGCTCAACTTTGCAGCAATCTGGAACTTGCCGGTTGTCTACGTCTGCGAGAACAACCTCTATATGGAATACACGCCGATCGGTGATGTAACGGCCGTTGAAAATCCGGGCGCTGACAGAGCTTCGGCCTATGGCCTTGAGAAAGTTATTGTTGACGGCAACGACGCTGACGTTATGCATGCCGTTGCCACTGCAGCGCTCGAAAAAGCGCGTAGCGGCGGCGGGCCAAGCCTGATTGAGGCGCAGACATATCGTCATGGTGGTCACTCGCGTGCAGATCCAGGCAAGTATCGCCCGGACGAGGAAGTTGCAGCCTGGATGGCAAAAGATCCGATTCCAAATTACCGCCAGCGATTGCTGGATGCAGGTATTGATGCGGCGACGCTCGATGCCATTGATAAAGAACAGAGTGATCGCGTCGACGCGGCGGATGCCGCGGCGCAAGCGAGTGGCCCGCCTCCTTTGGAGATAGCCGACACGGATGTTTGGGCTGATGGAGGATCGTCATGGCGCAACTAACTTATCGCGCGGCCGTTGGTGCCGCTATTGCACAGGAAATGCGACGCGACGACAGGGTTGTATTCCTTGGTGAAGATATCGCAGCAGCTGGTGGTGTATTTAAAACCACTGGGGGTTTGCTGGAAGAATTCGGACCGTTACGTGTGCGTGATACTCCGATTGCTGAACAAGCCATTTTGGGTGCGGCAGCCGGCGCGGCAATGACCGGACTCAAGCCGATTGCAGAAATCATGTTTTCTGATTTCTTCGCGGTTTGCTGGGACATTGTGGTCAATCAAATTGCTAAAACACGTTTCATGTCAGACGGACAATGTTCGTTCCCACTCGTGATTCGCTCTGCGAACGGTGGTGGCGCTCGGTTCGGTGCACAGCACTCGCAAAGCGTTGAGAACTGGGCGATGG